>CAMKPI010000015.1 GCA_946414625.1 uncultured Spirochaetaceae bacterium
CAGCCCCTACAGCGCGGCGACACTGCTCAAAGCAACGAACAGCCCCTACAGCGCGGCGACTCTGCTCAAAGCAACGAAAGCGGCTTCTCCAATAAGGCTATGCGGAGAAATCGCGCGAGGAAAGTCAAAGGCTCAAGACACAGGGCAAGACACCGGGAACGGCTCCGCCTTCACGCCGCGCGGACGAATCGCAACGGCAAGATATGGTTCAAAGCCTAGGAACAGAACTAACAGGATGAATCCGCTACTTGCGAATTATCGCGGAGGCAAGATACGGTTCAAAACGCCGGGAACGGCTCTTTGAAAAACTTTAAAAGCCTATCCTTGTAGTCCGGAGCCGTGTCGAACGCCGCATGGCCGTAGCCTGTGTACATGTGATACTGAAAGACGGGGCGCACCGGGGAGCCCACCACCCCACCCGAATTGTAAGCCGGGCGGTTTTGATACGCCCGAATCAGCTCGTCCGACGAATCCTTTCCAAGAACGGCGTCGTCGGAAGCGCCCAAAAACAGCACAGGGCATTTGATCTTGTCAACGCGCGACAGGATGTCAAAGCCTTTTGTGCTTCCGGCAAGGGCGACAAACCTCTTGAAAAGATCCTCCGTCACCTCTCGCCCCGCCTTTGCAAGAGCTTCTCGCTGTCCGGAGAAAGACTCCGGAGGATAAAGGAGGCTACCGAAATTAAGGTAAAGAGCCTCGCCGTCGCCCCTCTCGGCAAGGCGTACCCAATTCTCAACAATCTTGTAATGTCCGGCTTCGATTCGAACACAAGTCGACCCCAAGGCGAGGCGGGAAACAAGACGCGGCTTCTCACAGGCGATGCACTGCGCCATCATCCCGCCATGTGAAGCGCCAAAAAGGCAAACGTCGGAGAGTCCGAGAGACTCCATCACGCGGGCTGTGTCGCGCGCCATATCCTCTATTAAATATTTTTCCGGCAACCTCAGACGACGGTCGAAAACATAGACAGAAAAGTCGTTGTCAAAGACTTTGTACGCGTTCGCAACCATGTCGGCAGAATCAACCACGCTGTGGATTGACAGGCCTGGGAGGATCACCATGATCCGCTTTCCGCGCCCGAATTTGACATACCTCATCTCAAAGCCGCTCAAACGGGCTTCCTCAATCCGAACGGGCATGGCGCCTCCTTTTTTCTTCCGGAACCACCCGGGCGCGCGGAAGCCCCCGGGCCACCAGGTTGCCAATCCCGGCACCCGGTTCCGCCCAAGGCCTTCCGAGCGCCGCTATCGACAGCCCCAGGGGAAATGTGAATCAAAGTTCCTTTGCGAATTTTGTGATCTCGGAGAGCTTACGCTCGTTCCCGTTGTCTGCGTCCGTGAAAATGTAGATCCCCATGTCCTCCATACCCATATACGCAGTTGCGTCCTTGTATGTGGCAATCGCTCCGCTATGAACGTTCGGAGAATATGAATTGAGCAAGAGTGCCGCCTTCTTCGCATTAACCGGTTTGCCAATGCAATACACTCTCTGCATTGCGGCATACATTTGAGCCGTCATTGCAAAATAGTAGATCGGAGAAGCGTATACAATCATATCCGCCTCTCTGTAAGCCGGCATAATTTTTTCCAAATCGTCCTTCTGAACGCAGGCGCCCTGTCCCTTGCCGTGGCAGTATTCGCAGCCAAGACAACCCGCAATCTTCATCCGTCCAACCTGATAAATCTCAACCTCATGCCCCGCTTCACGCGCACCGGCAACAAACGCATCCACCATTGCGCTGGTATTCATCTTCCTGGGGCTACCGTTGAAAACAGCAATCTTCATAATCTCTCCTTTTGCGGGATTCTCCGCATTCTCACGCCCATCATATCACAAAAAAGCCGGGCATGCCACAACGCGAACCCAGAGCGAGAGCAAGAAAAAGCGTCCTGCAACATGCTTTGCGATCCAAATCCAACAGTCAGAAGCCGCGAATCACACAAAAGCGCCCTCACGTACCATGCGGTCATACTCCGAGATCTGATTCGCCCTGCTTTCAGGATCATAGAAATACTTCTCCTTGCGCTTGTTGAAAATCGAATACAGCACAGGAGAAAGGAGAAGCGTCAGGAATGCACCGGTGACCATTCCCCCAACGAAGGTTATGGCGATAGGCTGCATCATTTCCGCGCCGGAGCCCGGGAAAAAAGCCATCGGAACCATGCCGAACACGGTGGTAAGCGTCGTCATGAGAATCGGGCGGAGGCGCTGGCGTGCCACAATCTGGCAAGCTTCGAAAATCGGAGTCTTGCGGGACACCTCGTAGTTGATTGCGTCCACAAGGACAATCCCGTTGTTCACGACAACCCCGATAAGGCTTATGATTCCGACAATCGAGAAGAAGCTGAAATCCTGGTTCATGACAAGGTGTATGAACACAACCCCGATGAGAAGCATCGGAATGGTGGCGAACACGATAAACGGGTCGGTGAGGCTCTCGAACTGCGCCGCCATCACC
This sequence comes from uncultured Spirochaetaceae bacterium, assembly GCA_946414625.1. Classification (GTDB taxonomy): domain Bacteria; phylum Spirochaetota; class Spirochaetia; order Sphaerochaetales; family Sphaerochaetaceae; genus CAMKAB01. Next base: position 2,459 of record CAMKPI010000015.1, read on the forward strand.
GCATAGACGAGAACCAGCGCTATCAGAACGATTGCGATGAAAGTCGGGGTCTCTTCCTTGAACGTGCTCATCTCACCGCTTTGGACAATCGACACGCCGTCCGGAAGAACCAGATGCTCTTCAAGAGCCGCGTCCACCTGCGCCTGTATCAAATTTGAGGATACCCCATCGCGGGCACTCGCCGTGACATGGTTCACACGAACCTTGTTCTCGCGCCGAATTGTCCTTGCTGCCGTGCCGCTCTCGAATGTGACAAAACTGTCCAGGCGCACAAGCCCTCCCTTTGACTGAACTAAAAGCGATCCCACATCATCAAGAGACGATATCGAATCCTCCTCGAATTCAACGTAGAGGCTGTATGTTGTGGTATCGCTGAAAGTGTTGAGCGTGGTGGACTTGATGCCGGAAAGAGCGTTCTGCACCGTGGAAAGCACCGTGGAAGCACTGATTCCAAGCCGGCTCGCAATCTCGTGATCCACAACCATCGTATATTTCGGCGCGCCGTTGGAAATGTCCGAGGAAATGTTGTACGCGTCGGGAACATAACTCGCAATTACCGCCGATATCTGATCCGAAGCGGCAAGTGCGCTCGCGCTGTCGTTGGAATGGATCTCGACATCAATCGCGCTGGAGCTTCCGAAACCACGCCCGGAGGAATACGACCATGTGGCGCGTGGGTTCCCGACCAGGAGCGGAGAGACAAGGCTCTTCACCTCGCTTGCGGAATATTTCTGCTCTGTGATGTCCGGAAGATTTATCACAAGGGACCCGCTGGAAGAGGACACCCGCGCCGAAATGCTCTCATAAGAGTCTTTCGGGAGTGTGTTCTCAATGAGCTCCTCCACCCGGAAAACTTCATGAGATATCACATCCCGGGTGATTCCGTTCGGCATTGTCAGGGAAAGCGTGACAGAATCATCGGTAGACGACCCTGGAGCGAGAGACATACCGATATTCCCGAGAAATCCCAGACTGAAAACGAGGAGACAAACCAGAAGAAGAATGAAGAGGAGGCGGTGACGCAGAAAATATTTCAGCATCCTTGAGTAAAAATCCTCCATCCACGTCTCAGCGTCCGCCATGGCGCGATCCAGGACTCTGAGGGGCTTCCACCGAATCGGCTTCTGGATCCTCGTGTCCACTCGCATCACGCCGAAAAGCGCCGGGACAAGGATCACAGCCACAAACAGCGAAGCCACAAGGGAGATGCAGATTGTGTAAATCAGATCCTGGAAGAGCATCCCCATCATTCCGAGGTCACTCTTATAGATTATCACAGGGATGAAAACGCAGATTGTGGTGGCGGTCGAAGCAAAAATCGCGCCCCACATCCGTTTGCTTCCGAGAATTGCCGCCACTGCAGGCTTATATCCTTTCTCGCGGTACTGATACGAATTCTCCAATATGCAGATTGACGCGTCGACAATCATTCCGATGCCCAGTATCAGGCCGCTCATGGAGATGCTGTTCACTGTGATCTTTGCGATGGACATTATCATCAGCGTGACAAGTATGCTTATCGGCATGGAAAGTGCGATGATGAACGTGGTCTTGAAGCCGCGAAGGAAGATGAAAATCACCAGAGCGGCAAGAATCACACCGAGGATTGCGCTGTTATACACCTCGTGAATCGTGCTGCTTATCATCTGCGTGTTGTCCCGCTGAACCATGAGATGCACCCCGGAGGGCAGCTCGGAATTGATGCTGTCCAGATTCGCGATGACAGAAGCCGCAACAGTGCTTGCGTTGGCGTCCGCATTGTTTGTCACGGAAAGAGAGACCACCGCCTCTCCGTCTATATAGCTCATCGATCCGCTGTTCGAGGACTCCACCTGAACGGTCGCAACATCCGAGACGCGAATCTCGACTCCGTTGATAGTGGTGATAACCGTGTCGCGGATCTCGTCCAGTGTTCGGAAACGCTCGTCCATGGTGAAACTGTATGTGTAGTCTCCCATGTCGATGCTTCCGGCGGATCCCTGCCTGTTGCGAGAGGAGAGCGCGGAGGAGACGCTGGAAAGAGAAAGATTCAACGCGGCAAGCCGGGACGCGTCCACACGCACCATGTACTTGGAGCTGTCCCTGCCGCGCACAGTGACGCCGCCCACCCCGTCGAGGCGGAGAATCAAGCCGCTGGCGGTGTCCTCGGCGATTGTCTTCAGGTCGTCCTGCGAATACGGACCGGTGATTATGAGAGTGAGTATCTCGCTCGACGCCGAGCTCTGATCGAAGCGGAACATCGTGGGACTGTCCGCCCAGTCCGGCAGGGAGCGGCCTATCGACGAGAGCCTGTTGCTCACGGTGTCCGCCGCGTCGTCCAGGTTCGTCCTGTACGAGAACTCCAGCATGGCGCGGCAGGAGCCCTCCTGGCTGGTGGTGGTGATGTTCTCCAGCCCCTCCACCGAGCCCAGCTGATTTTCCAACACCTTTGCCACCTGCATCTCTATCTCCTCAGGTCCAGCGTCATCGCACGAAACGGAGACCATGAGAAAAGGCATGCTCACAGAGGGATAGAGCGAGATGTCCAGCTTCGGAATGAAAATCAGAGCCACAACGGCGACTAGGACAAAAACCATCGTGACAAGAACCGGCCGCCTTACTGAAAGCTCGGAAATGCTCATCTCGCAGCCTCCTCTCCGGCAGATCCTGCCGGATTTCCGCGCTGTCCGGATTGTCCGGACAGCGCGGAATCGTCCGTCCCTCTGACTGAGCCTGCCTCGGAACGGCGGGAATCAGACCGCGAATCCGGGAGAGCCTCCACGCCCGCGCCCTCTGAGCCGGAATCCGAATCCTCCGCCGAGCCGGAACCTATTATAATATTCACCGCGGTGCCGTCGGTGACTGTGCCGGCAACAATCACGAGATCCCCGTCGGAAAGCCCTTCCTTTACCACGGTGACCGAGTCGTTGTACGAGCCTGTCAGAACATTCACACGGACGGCACGCCCGGAGCGCACCACATACAAGGTTCTGTTGTTAAGATATGTCGAAAGCGCTTCTGTCGGCACTGTGAACACATCCTCCTGCTTGTCCACGACAAGCAGAGCTCGGACGAACATCCCCGCCATCAGGCGGCTGTCCGGCGTCTCCACCTCCACCTCTGTCTCAACGGTGCGCGTTCCCGTGGACACCTCACTTCCGATATACGAAACAATTCCTGAATACCTCTCTTCAGGCCAGGCGGCTGTGGAAAAGTACACTTCGCTACCCAAATGCAGGCTGGACAAGTACTTCTCCGGCACGTTCAGCTTCAGCACCAGCTCTGACGGATTGGAAATGGTGATCACAGCGGTGTTTGCCGACACGGAAAGCCCCACATACGCATCGACTTTCTGCACCGTTCCGCTCACCGTGGCGACAATATCCTTTATCTTATACTCCGCTCCCGGTGTGGACGGATCGGCCTTTGCCACAACCTGCCCCACACGGACATATTCCCCGCGTTTCACAAGAATTTCGGTGATCTTTCCCGTTGTGTCCGCGATGACGCTACGAGCGGAATCCCTGTAGGAGAGTTCTCCGTTCACGCTGATGGTCTTGACAAAGGTGCTCCTCTGTGCCGCTCGCGCCTCCACATTTATCACGGCGGAAGCCCCTGAGGCACCTGCGCGGCGTCCTCCGGCGCCTCCTGCGGGACCCGCATTCGAGGAGCCTCCGAACAGAGCTCCCAGCCCCACTGTGTTCTGAAGCACAACCAGCGCAACCATCAGGACAACCAGGACGCTGAGGATTATTGTGACCAGTTTTTCGATGCCAATTTTTTTCATGATTACAACCTTTTCACCTGTTTATATCTTAACTTTTATTATTTTATTTACCTTGACGAAACCGGAACAATCGAAGTCACGGGCGGACTCAATGGCGACGCAGACCCGAATTCGCCGAGAGTTTGGACGCCGCCCGCCACAGCTTCTTCTCATCTGTTTATAACTACTTCGACAGCTCGTCCAGCACATATTCAACACGGAGCTCGAGAAGAGAAGAGAACCTGCAAAGCGTGGATACAATGGATGCGTCGTTTGTAGTGATGTTTCTTCGCGCAGTGTCGTATGACGTGCGGGCGGTGTTCAAGTCGTTGTACGAAAGATACCCTTTCTCGTAGGCATCGAGCGTTGCGTCGTAGTTCTCCCTGGCAAGAGAGAGGTGCGTCGAAAGGTTCTCACGCCGCATCACATAGCTCTCCAGGGTGTTGAGGCAACTCCGGAGGCTGTCCCGGAGGGTGTCGCGCGCGCTGTCAAGAGAGATCTTCGCGTTGTCCACAGTTATATCGGAATTCTTCACCGCCGCAGCGCTGCTGGTCCATGGGAGGTAGCTGTCCAGAGGAATCGTGACGGTAGCGGTGGCAAAGAAATCCAACGACTGATCAAAGCTTCTGTCCTGCATTTTCACGGCGCCGTAGGTCAGGTTGGAATTCACGGAGAGGCTTGGCATCCGATTCTCAACGAGAGTATTCTTCCGGTTCAGCTCCTGAAGCTCAAGCGTGGCCTCTGCCTGTCTCACAGACGAAACGCGGGGAAGGTTCTCCTCGAAAAGCGCGTCGAGCCTTTCCCAGTCAAGAGACTCGAGAGAAGGCATAGTCGGCAGGTCAAAATCTCCCTCCAGCCCGGTAAGGATCCTGAAATCCACCAGCGCGTTCTCAAAGTTGTTCCTTGCGGTTTCAAGACTTATCTCGCTGTCGTTGTATGTTATCTCCGCCTGCAGCAGCGACAGGCGCGTAGCCCGGGACCCCTCGTACATCGCGTTCGTCCGCTCATATGTGAACCTTGCGGTCTTGAGGGCATCCTCCGCATCGAGAAGTTTTGCCTTCAAAGAGATGAGATTATAATACGCTGTGCTCACATCGGAATAGATCGTGTTCACCGCTCTTTCCAGCGCGATCTCGGATATCAGCGTCGAAATTGCGCCGGTTGACTTCACCAGAAGGTTGTTGGAGCCGAATTTCCACGTGAGACCTGCGGAAAAGTGTATTGTGGGATACTTCAAATCATCCCCGGGGTTGTGCAAGAGATCGGCCGACTCGTTCACGCTTCCAGAGGCGGACAAGGTGGGCAGGTAGCTCTTCACGAGAGAATTGTTCTCCTCCCGCCTGAGGTTGTTCTGAGCCGTTTTCACAGTATAACTCTTTGCTATCGCTGAATTTACCGCCTCATCAAGAGACAAGACGGCAAGAGAAGAGACCGATGCGAGCGGAATGAGCAGGATACATATCAAAACGACCAGAAAACGTTTTTTTGTAAACATATGGAGGTTTTACAGGCAATTATTTTTATTTACAATGCGGCTCCACACTTCTTCAAAAAAAAACATAATTCGTTGCGGACAATGGATTTCACTAAAGGGACAAGGAGCGGCGCGTCACAGACGAGATGACGAATGCCGTACATGAGACCGGAGCGGCGCATCGCGGAGGCAATGCTCCACAGAGCGGGGCACCACCGCGACGGAGCGTCGCGTCACAGAGCTTCCCACCGGAAGAGCGACAATCAGCACGACCGGCTGTGCGCGCGCCGGAAGCGGCGCGTCACAGAGCCGGAGCATCGCAGAGACGCCGCATCACGGAGCCGGAGCACCACAGAGCGGCGCTTCACAAAACTTCCCCGCCGACAAGGACGACAAGGCGGTCTATCGACGGATCAAGCCTCTCCAGAGTAAGAAGAATCTGCTCCCGCGCTGGCACTGCGTATTCAGGAGACGCTTCCAAACCGGATCGAAATTCCTCGGACAAGGCGGCAAAAGCCACGCCGTTCGACACGGAAAACCCCTCCAGCCGCGTCCCGGAAGGAATCGTGTTTATTGCGCCGTCGCCCAAAACGCTCTCCGGCACATCGACAAACAGCGCCTCAAGGGCGTCATGAAAAGGACTCTCCCCAGTGAAGGAAACGTCGACATCATATGGACAAAGCGAATACGCGCCGGAATTGAGGAATTTTACGTAATAAAGCGTGGCTGGATATGTCTCCGACTCACCCGAAAAGATACCGCGGAACGCGCCGGGGAAGTCGGAAGCCTTCAAAGCCTGCTTCATCGCGGGACCGCGCGATATGATGAGGTATGAGACAAGAACCACGTAAAACAGGAAAAAGAGAAGATGCAACAGACTCTTCCCGCGCCCCACGGCATTTCGAGACTTGTCTTCTCCGCTGTCCCCTTGATAGTCTTCAATCACTAGGAAATTTTAAACCCGACAGGGTTTTATTGCAAGGGAAAGCGCACCTCCGAACCGGGCTCCACGAGAAACACGCACATGACGCGGAGCGCTCTTCAAAAGGACTAATTGTGATTGCTTGTCATCCCTGCGAAAGTGGAGTTTAACCGTTTACCACCCAGCGACCAAATCGTTTTCCACCGACTCGCTCAATTATTCCTAGTTCTTTCAGCTCAACTATTTTTCTTTGTACGGTCCGATATGATGTTTCCAGTCGTTTCTCAAGTTCTTTTTGAGTAATTGCAGGATTACTCTTAATCTCTTTTACTATTTTATTTCCCAAAACGTCATCCAAAACGCCATCCAAAACGCCATACTGGCGTTTTGGAGGGCTGGAAGAGTCAATCAAGGCACTTTTGAGGGCAGGGAAAAAGACTCTGAGGCTGTTGCCGCGCAGCTGATATGTTGGCAATTCCGCACCGAGGGTCCTGCAAGAGTCACATATTTTTTGGATTCCTCGTCCCCAGTGCTCGATATACCCGGCACGATAAAATACATTTGCAATGTCAGGATTGTATGGCATGGACTCATGCGTCTCCATAAACGTTTCAACCGTCCAACCTTCCGGGAGAATGCACTGGTTGCTTATAATGATCTGCGCGTCTTCAATGCGGATCTGTATCGGAGAACCAAACATATAGCAGTTGTGGATCATGGCATTGAACACCGCTTCTCTGATGGCTTCTCTTGCATACGGATAGGTCTCAACTCGTCTGTCATGCTCGAATGTAATCTTTGCCTTCAAATACTTGAGATAAATGACATCAATGATTTTATCAGCTGTTGTTATCAAAGAACCTTCGAACATGTCCTGATATTGCAAATCGGCTCCTTCACCGAATTTCCCGACCTGGACAAGACTTCCGTTCTGGACAATCGCAGGATCTCTGTAGAAGAGCAATACGGCAGAGCGTTTGAGCTTTCCTTCTGACATGAGATGAAGCTTTTGAAGCAGTTCCTCATTCGGAACATTCAATTCCTCTTCGGTCATGCGCCCCCTTCTCAATGCCTCCCTACGGAATATCTTGAAGCTTTCATCGTCGAGATCTTCAACCTTCACATCATCAACAGTGGAATCCTCCCAGCGGAGACCTGTCTTCTTCATTATGAACTGGGTAAGAGCAATGCCTGTCAGCTGCTGTTTCGTGCTTCCGCTGCGAAAATGGAACTCACCATGATAGTTGATCGGGAACCTGCTTGGCTCGACTTTTATTTCGATATAGTCCTTGCCGTCTTTTGAGAGTTTGTTGACGTCTGGCACGATGTTCAGGGACTGTTGAATCTGGTTTGGAATATCTTCAAGAAGCTTCTTTGTGTTATCAAGACCAACAACATTGCCACAGTCATCTATGCCGATATAAAGGATACCACCTTGGGCGTTTGCAAATCCACAAATCCATCTCAGATACTCGGTGCGCCATGATTCTTTGTATTCAACGTTCTGGTCTTCTGGCATAACGCTTCTCCGTCTCCGACTAATTAAAACTTAATATTCAAAGGAACTTATTCAAATATTTCATTTTTCTCTTTCCAGTAGCAGTTTACCGTATCGTAGCGGCTTCTTAAGTATCACAACGAAGTCATCTTTGGAAAAAAGAAGATGGCCTAATCAAGCCAATCCCAGCAAATTCTCAACCTATATACAAAAGCAACTCCCTGCACTGCAAGGAGTTGCTACAAGGTGCCGACCGGATTTGAACCGGTGAACAACGGTTTTGCAGACCGCCCCCTTAGGCCGCTTGGGTACAGCACCAAATTCCAAGTCCTGCAATGTAATCAGAAAAACCGCAGGAACTATGGGCACGACTCTTACAGCCGTACCCTGCCACTTTACCAAAAATCTTCCGCGTTGTAAAGCGGTTAAAAAAATTTTCATCGATTCAGGCTGACGACTTCATTTTCCCAGAGGAGGAAAGCCTGTGTCCGCAAAAGCCGGGTTTCTTCACAGGACGAACCGCCACCGGAGCAGGGTTTCAGCACAAGACACAGGCGGGCGCATTCAAAGAGACAGGAGGAGGCGAGCCTGGATCCTCGCTGTGATTGGGGGCGGCGGGCAGCACCGGAGCAGGGTTTCCGCGGAGGAGGGGCGCGCCCCCGGTGGATGAAATGCAAGCCCCGCCGAAGTCACCGGCGGGCGCGCTGCGCCCGCCTAAAACCGCACCAACTAAATCCCGCGCCAACCTCAGACAGAGAAAACAAAAGAGACCTTCGCGCCCGCCAAACTGCACCGGGATTCCCACCTCCGGCAGGCAACGCCTACTAGGTGTGCTGCCCACCCTCCAGAGGGCGGGCAGCACATCCGCGCCCGTAGGCGTGCGCCGGAGCCTCGCCCGCCGCCCGCCTGAAACCGCACCAAATAAACCCCGCGCCAAGTTCCGGCAGACGAACGAGTGAGACCTCCTCGCCTGCCTATCGGCTTCTCCCCGCGACTCTCCCGGTCCCCCCAGCCCGGAAATCCTCAATCCAACTCGCAGGTAAGCGTTCCTCCCGTGTTGGCGTTCGCATAGAACACATTGTTCAGGATGTCCCAGAAACCGACCTCCCCCACCTTGTGGGTGGAGCCGTCGCTGGAGATGGAGCCCGCCTCGTAGGTGCCGATCTTCTTCACAAGACGGCACGGAACAAGATGCACGGCAGAGGCGGCATCAAGATACTCCGCGCCGTATAGCCAAAGGTTAAACGAGGGGTAATTCTGAAATCCATCGTCTCCGTAGCCCGAGCCTTTTCCGATGTAGAGCCTGTGCTCATCGTCGACAACATGGGTAATGGAGGCGCTCGCAATAGAGACGCCGTCCCGCGTGATAGACTGGGCCCTGCCGGGAACGTTCCAGGTGAGTTCCAGGAACGAACCGCCGAACGGATACGACGAAAGAGCGCGCCCCGTCTCGCTCATCTCGACGGAGCCGCCGAACCCGGAAAGCCCCGCCGCGGACGAGGCCGGGTTGAACCAAAGGATATATCCCGTCTGCACTGTGGAGGGGGAGCGCTTTATTCGCCTGGAACCCACCACGCCCCACCAGCCGCCCTCGGTGCCGGTATACCTCTCCGGCATGGAGAACTGCATCTTAAACACCGAAGACGCTATCATCGGACGATCCAAATCAATATAATTTCCACTTCCGCCGGTGACAACTCTGTTCACAGGATCGAAGTAATCCGTGGAGACGCTGCCGATGGCAGAACCGTTCCAACCGGTAGACCCGCTCCAGACTGCGTAAAGGGTTATGAGATTCTTCCCGTAGACTCCCCAGTTTTCCGAAGCGTAGCCGTCTGAGAACCAGATTCCGGTGCCGTCCGCGCGGGTGTTCCAGCCGATGAAACTGTGGCCTGGCCACAAGAAAGCGTTCTCCGGCAGGGCCGCCCCGCCCGCGTCCGTTCCGGAAAGGAACGCGCTTGCGTTCATCGAACCCGACACTGCCCCCACTCCTCCCGCGCCGTCGCCGTTGGCGTTGTATTGCACAATGACATATTTATCATGAGTAAAGAGCGCAGAGGGGTACGACGGATTCGCGTTGGCGTAGAACTTGCCGTCCACAAGGTTGAGCATTCCCAGCTCTCCACTGTGATGTTTCAAGCCGTCGAACGTGTGGGCGCCGTCCGCATCGCCTGTCAAAATCACGGGAATCAGGCTGACTTTCAGCTCCTCGGCTGCGTTCCACGCCTTGAAAGAAGAGAGCTTGAACGAATACTTCGCAGCAGCGTTGTTCCACGCGTAGTTACTGAAAATGGTGAGATGCCCGTTGTTCTTATTCTTTGGGTAGGAAGTCTGAGCCTTCTCATGCACCGAGACGGACGGCGTGGACGAGGAGCCTATCCAAGCGTCTATGTCGTGCTTCCCGTTGTCGTACTCATGAGCGCGGACATGGACAGCCGTGCCCGCGGATAGAGTGCTGAAAGCCGACCCGGTGGGCTCGTACGGAATATAATTGTTGTATATCATTCCGTAGTTGCTGCCCTCTCCGAGACCGTTTATGTGCAGCCACCTGAGCCCCTCGGGCGGCACCATCATCCCGTATTCGATCCTCGCACCCCATTCGGCGTCGAAGACATCCTTCACGCGAATCACGGAATGAAGATCCTCCGATCCGCCGCCCTCGACGTAGTCCAGCGCCTCGTATTCCACCGCGGTGGGCAGAGCCTTCCACTGAGCAAAAAGCGTCATGTTCCGGAGGGCCTTCTTCCCCGAGAGATGCATCACGCGCTCGTCGGAATACCACTCTCCCGAGCCGTCGCTCTGGGTGTTCCAGCCGAGGAAAATATGTCCCTGCATGGAATATTTGTTTTCCAGGAGCCTCACACCCGTTCCGACATCGGCTATGAGGACAGTCTGCGCGTCCATGGTGCCCAAGGCTCCGTTGCCGTTGTAATAGATCGTATACTGGGTGTCCGGATAGAGAAACCGGGAATCAGCGATAAAAGGATTCACGTTGCCATAGAAGATGTCGGTTTTCAGGTCCCACATCCCCGCTTCTCCCGCATAAGCGTCCCTGCCGCCGAAGACCTTTTCCGAGGCTTTTTCGTGGTAAACGCCGTTTGCGTCGATGCAGGAGGTGGAGCTTGTGAGATCCACCGTGAGCACCGCGGGGACAAGTTCGAACTTCAGTTCCCCTCCGGAATAATAATTGAAGTTGAAGCAGCGTATCGAGCCGGAATTGCCCACAGTGTCGTATTTTTTGTCGGGTCGGTATTCTTTGTGGCCGTAATGAGCCCAGTGGACTCCACTGTTGTTTTTCGAATGAGCCGAGTCGTAGCCGTATTCCGCATAGCCCGTACCCAAGTCCATGGCGCAGAACAGCCCGAACTTATAGCCCGGCATGTCCGTCTTCCTCGGAGCGGGGGTGTTTATAAGAGCAGTGCCGGTGTTGTCCTCTCCCTGGAATATGCGCAGGTACTGCCCGGTGTTATCCATGTCTATAAAATATTTCTGATCAAGGATTATTTCCTGGCTCAGATCCAGCACAAGGCCGCTCATACGGGGGCTGAACGTGCATGCCCAGCCTGTGGACGCCCGGAAGAGGATATGAAGCATGAAGGCGCTGGAGTCGGAAATACGCGCCCCGAACACGCACAGAGCCTCGGTGCTGGTCGTGGGGCGGTTGTGCAGCGCCATCACCGTTGTGGCGCGCGCGTCTGCGTTGATATCCGCGTCCGAGAGGATATACGCCTCGTGATAGTTCTCGATCCACTCCACCTGGCTGAAGAGGTTGTACGAGACAAGACTGGACCAGACGGCATACAAATCACAGTTCGTTGTTGCGCTGTATACAAGCCTGTCGCTGGTCTCTTTCTCTCCGTGAGCGGTCTTCGCCCACCCCATGAATTCACGGTTAGCCGTGGTAAAAAGGTTTCTGTGAAGCTGTTCGGACACTCCTTTGATAACACGCTGCACGCGAACCTCGGAGTCTGAATCGGTTGTATTCCTGTGCAGCCTTATCTCAACCTCCTCGCTTGGCTGATAAAAACGCCCCGTTGAGCTGGCGTTAGCGTAGAATTTGTTTGTCACAAGATCCCAAAGCCCAACTTCTCCCGAGGTGTGGGTCGCAAGTCCATCCGCAGAAAAGGCGGCGGGAACCGCCCCCTTCAGTACACAAGGCTTAAAACGCCGGATAAGGTTTCCGCTGGAGTTATAAAACTCCGCTGAAAAAAGCCTGTAATCTCCTCTGTGGTTGTATGCAGACTCGTTTTGTTCCCAGCCAAAAAAAACAATCTGTCCGCCATGGAAACGGCTTGAAGCATGCGGCAGAGACTCTACCTGAGATCCGTTTACACTCAGAGTGGACATGCTGTCAGAGATGTTCATATCGATGAGGTATCTCTCATCTTCAAAATATCTGCCCACATCCTTGTAGCCGTCTCCGACCACCCCGTCTGTTCCTCCGCTCCACCATCTCCAGGCACCGCTTCTGTCCCCTGTGGTTGCCAAAAGAAAGTTGTAAGGAGATGCCGAGCTTCCGCAGACAAAGCCGCGCCCGCCATATTCCTGCCCTGCGAGCTCTATGTCCATCACTAGTCTTGACACTCCGGAAGACGTCAGATTGCAGGGAGCACCCGTCTTTATAAGGGGTCCTGACGTCTGGCCGGTCGGATAGCTACGGATATACTCAAGCGGATTGAAATAGTCGGAGAAAAGCGCGTACCAATACACGACTTCGCCGTCTGTGGTGGACAAGTCGTGATATTCCGCGTTGGTCCACATGTTCGCTTGGACATATGTGGTATTCACCGCAGAGTCCGGGTTATGATCGGACGTGGTTCCTCGTAGATATCCAATGAAGCCGTATTTGTCAGACTCAGGGTCAATGATGTCATAGGACTCACCGTAGTAGCTCCATCGTCCAGTCCAAAGTTCCGCCACCTGTCTGGAAATCTCCGGATAGTTGGTGAAGTCTTCGGCGGGGTTGATGGAGGACTTACACTGGACCGCCACGTGGTACCTCACAGGTCTCCAAACACCAACACAAAGCGCGTCTATATCCGCTTTCACCGCTCCGGGGAGGGCGTAGATATATTTTAAACCCTTGAAAGTAGGCTCGTCCCCGTCGTAATTGGTACTGTTCCAGATGGTTCCGGTGTTCTCCAGCGCTTTGACATACCAACCGAGAAAAACATATCCCGTGGCGGAAGGGTTTGTGGCAGGCATCATCGGCGCGGATGTGTCAGACTTTGAGGTGTCGTAGAAGGCTCCGCTGTTATTCACAGCCCTGCCGGAACTGTCCGTCCAGGTGGTGTCCAGCGCTCCCGCGGGATAGTTCGGCTCGTAGGAAATGGACCTGTATCTCATCGGAGACCACTTTGCGTATACCGTGATGTCCTCGTAATAAAAGGCCGGGATTGAGGAAATCTGCCGCCAGTCCGGCTCCGCGGAAGTGCCGGCGTTGTAATAATATCCGGCAAAGCCGTTGGTCCCGTATGTCGGACTGTCCAGCTCCTCGGTGCGGCCGTATTGATGAATTCTGTGAAAATTGTCGACCCTGTTTGGGTCGTCGGTGGAGATTCGACCGTGAATCATGTCGCTGTTCCAGTCGATTATGTTCGCCTCGGCTGGCTCTGTTCCGGGTGTGAACGCCTTATATGTTATCGAGAAGCTTTTCAGGCGCTTCACGTCGATGCCGGACTGTCTTCCGTCCGATTCGTTGTTGGAAAGGGTTGAGACGGCGTTAGAATATATGTTCACCGTGACAAGGGCGAGGAACTGCTCCGCCTTGGAGTCCCCCGCGTCTCGGGTGCGATAAACTTCCACCTTGATAAAATGCGAGCCCGGCTCCAGCGAAAGGTCGGTTTTTGTGGTCTTCGCCGCGGTGCCGCTGCCAAAGAAAGCCACATCCGCCGTTGTGTCGATGATATACTCTCCTTCGTTTTTAATCGACCAATCCTCGGAGCATTCATAGATTCTGAACTTATAGTCCGCGAGGTTGCTGCTGAACGCGCTCTTATATGCGTTCGGATCTGCTTCTGCTCGGCTGCTGTCTGTGGAGAAGACCACAACGCTGCCCTGCGAGATTGCAACGGATATTTTAGACGGATCGATATGCAGCACTCCGGGCACTCCGGGGCGCTGGACTCTCCCCACCGGAATCTGGACAACGTTCACTCTGTCCGGCCGGAGAGTCACCTCTACATCTTCGCTGCCGCAGACAATCGGGTTTAAGCTGCCGGACGAGTCCCAGCCTGCGGTCGTGGTATATGCGAAAAGTCTTATGCGCCAGCGTCCGGCGGAGAGGCCGGAAATGGAAGACGGCAAGCCCTTCTCCGGAGAGGCAGCGGTGCCTTTCAGGGGATACTCTGAGGTTCTCTCCCCTGTTCTCCCGAACGAATCGAGTTTGACGGCGGTATATCGCCAATATAGGTTCTCGGGGTCCAGCGCGAGAATGCCTCCGTCCACACTCACAACAAGGCCTTTCTCAGCGCCGTCTCCTGCGTCGGAAGACGGGAAGGAAACGTGAAGAGAGACCTCTGCCGTGGGGTCTGATACGACAGAGGGCGCGTCATCAGCGCAGGAGACACAAAGGAAAGAAGTCAAAACAAATGCGAGAGACAGAAGCAGGTTAAGAATCCTACGCATGATATACCCCCCTTTTTCTTCACGGGAGGCACCCAAAACACACCGGGACCGTCCCCGCCGGATAATTCTGCAAGAAGCGTAAAGAAAGAGCTGTCGTCCTGAAAACGACAGCCCAAAAAGGGTTCTGCTGTCGGGTGGTGTCCATGCACTCGACGCCCTTATACAATCTAAAACCTCCGGATAGAAGGTTACAAACAAGCGGTACCCGAGCCTCGACCATTACAGGAATAAAGCCCTGTAATGATCGGACCGTGGGCGAAGACGAACGGACACTGAAACACAAACCGTTCCCAGAGCCGCCCGCCAAAGATCCGGACTAATCAAGCTCACAGGTGACAACACCTGTTGACGAATTAGAAACGAACATATTTCTCGAGATGTCCCAGAAGCCGATCTCACCCGCCTTGTGCGTCTTGCCGTCCTGGGTCAGGCTTGCCGCCTCGTATTTTGTGATTGACTTCAAAATCCGGCACGGGACGAGAATCGCCGCTTTGTCTCCCAAGAAAAGCTCGGCTCCGTAAGAAATCAACCCTCCCGCCGGGGCACCGCCATCAGAAGAATAAAGCAGGGTTCCAGCATTGCCAGAAGTACTTCCTGTTGGACTCAAAGTCGCTGTTTCTTCATTTCTCCAAGCAGAAGCTGACGCTGAAGAAGCAGCCTTGAACCCTGTATCATAGAACTTGCCTTTTGCGAAATCTCCCGAAATTACATTATTTTTACCAGGATTCGAATTTGGCCAATCAACCCGTAATCCACAATCATTAGTTGTATTGTATATCCTCAAACTCTTATTATTGCCCTGCATAATAATAAGAGAAGAGTTATAAAATGCTCCAGAATGCGTAATCTTCAATCTGTTGCCGAAATATATCGGATACGCATATTCCATATCGAACGAGAAATATATGTCATTTCCGCCAACCTGAATCCAGTTCACCGGCTCGAAGTACGCCGTACTGACAGAGCCTACCTCCGCGCTGT
>CAMKPI010000016.1 GCA_946414625.1 uncultured Spirochaetaceae bacterium
CCGCGAAGCACACTTATCATCGGAATATCCATTCCTCTGTCAGTGGTTCTGACGCTCCTTATCATGTTCTACGCAGGTCTCACGCTGAACCTGATGACCCTTGCCGGTCTTGTGTTGGGCATAGGAATGCTGGTCGACAACTCCATTGTTATTCTGGAGAACATATATTCATACCGCGAGCGCGGAACGAAAGCGGGAGTGGCGGCGATTCTCGGCGCGGAGGAGATGACAAGCGCCATCACATCGTCCACGCTCACGACAATCTGCGTGTTCCTTCCGATGATTCTTTACCAGTCGCGCCTGGGCATGGCGGGAAGCATGTTCAAGGAGCTGGCGCTTACAATCGTCATCTCCCTTGTTGCGTCGCTCGTGCTTGCCACGACCCTCGTGCCTGTTCTGGCTGGGCGGTACCTTGTGGCAAACAATCTTGGGAAGGGCAAGAAACATAACAAGATATATTATATCATGGGACGGATTCTCGACGGGCTTGACAAGGCCTATTCCAGGGTTTTCGGTTTTGTCTTCCGGCACAAGAAGCTTTTCATCCTGTTCATCGTTGCGCTGTTCGTCCTTGCGATCATGATGATAGGACGCCTCGGCTTTAACTACATGCCGGAGTCCGACCAGGTTGATCTTGAGGTGGAGATCCAGATGCCGAAGGGCACCGACCTCGATACAACCACCGAGGTGGTCTCGAGGTACAATTCCGTAGCGAGACAGATCCTGAAAGGGGTGAAGATGGACGCTCTTGTGGCGGGAAGCGGACTCGCGGGATATTCCAACGGAGACTCCGCAACCGGCACGATAATGTATGAGTTCTATCCTTCCACCGAGCGCGAGGAAGGCTGGGACGGCGCCAGATCGGCAAAGGAGAAGCTCGACAGGATCTCTTACATGTTCCCCGAGGCAAAGATAACCGTCACAATCAGTTCCGGAATGGACATGGGCCAGTCGAGCGGCGGCGGGGATATCACGGTGAAGGTCTCGTCCAATAGCCTGGACGATGTCAGGGCCACCGCGGCAGAGTTGAAGAAGATTATGGAGGAGGACTGCTCCGCATATATCAAGGACGTCAAGTCCAGTCTTGAGGACGGGCTGCCGCAGATTTCAATCACATATGACCGCGAGAAGATGTACAGTCTCGGGATCAATATTGCCAGTGTGAACAGCGAGCTGAAGGCTTCGGTTGGCGGACTCACGGTGGGGCGGTATTCCGACGGCGGATCCAATATCGACATTATAGCGAGGCTTCCGGAGGAGGACAGACGTTCAATCGACGACATCGAGAACATCATGGTGACAAGCAGTTTCGGCTTCCAGGTGCCGCTTGCGTCTTTTGCGACAATTGCCGAGACGCGCGGACCGCTTCAGATCACCCGCGAGAATCAGAGCAGGGTGGTCACCGTCACTGCTAATTCCCTGAAGGAGATCTCCACCACGAGGGCACAGGCTGCAATCCAGCAGATCGTGAGCGAGAAGCTTCTGGCTCCTACCGGTACACTTGTGACATACGGTGGAAACTACGAGGAGACGATGAAGTTCCTGAAGCTCTTTATCGAGATCATAGCCATAGCGATTCTTCTGGTATATGCGGTTATGGCAAGTCAGTTTGAGAACTTCAAGAGCCCGTTCATTGTTCTTTTCACAATACCGCTTGGACTAATTGGTATAGTCGGCATCTACGTGGCCATGAGATCCGCTCTGAATGTTATCACTGCGGTAGGTGCCTTGGTGCTTGTCGGAGTTGTCGTGAACAACGGAATTGTTCTGGTCGATTATACGAACCTCTTGCGTGAGCGCGGTCTGAAGCTTGTGGAGGCGATTTTCGTTGCCACGAAGAACCGCCTGCGCCCGATTCTGATGACAACGCTTACCACGGTGCTCGCCCTGATTCCTATGGCGTTCTTCCCCGGAGACGGCGGAGAGTTCACTCAGCATATCGGACTCACCGTGTTTGGAGGACTTACTTTTGGCACCATGATGACGCTGTTCTTGATTCCATGCCTTTATTATTTCTTCAATAAGAGGCGGGCAAGGAAGAATGGCGAGCTTTGAGGAGGTCCTATATGAAAAGGGTTGAGATAGTTTTGAACCAGTCAATCGAGGAGGACTTCTTCAGCCGCCTTGAGAAGGAGCAGATCAAGAGGTTCTACACGAAATTTGTTGATGCAGAGGGAGAGGGGTGCCAAATCCCGAAGAAGGGAACTCCCATCTGGCCTCAGCTGAATAACGTGATTGTGATGGTTTTGGAGGATGAGTATATTCCCGCCGTCAGGCAGATTGTCGAAGACCTGCGTTCGGAATTTCCGGATGAGGGGGTTTTCGCCTCTGTGAGCGATGTGGAAACGCTTTGACGAAGAGGGAGCCAGGCGCGAAGATGCACCTGGCTCCAGGTTTAAGAGGAGGCTCTGCCGCGACGCGGCAGAGCCTCCTCTTTTAGGTGAGCGGTTGAATTAGAGTTTGTTAGAGTTCGTTTTGGTGATGGATATTCCGCATTTCTGCATCACGAGCCATATTTTCCGAGGAAGGCGCGGTCTGTGTTAGTTCGGGCTGTGATGGGCGTCGCTTTCGGCATCACGAGCCGTTATTTCCGAGGGGGCGCGGTCTGTGTTAGTTCGGGCTGTGATGGGCGTCGCTTTCGGCATCACGAACCGTAATTTCCGGGGGGCGCGGTCTGCGTTAGTTCGGGAAGATGGGGCGCCTAGTGGCGTCACGGGGCGTATTGCCCGAGGACGTGCGGTTTTGCAACGTTACGGGATGTGGAGTCGTTTTGTGGCAATACAAACCGTAGGTGCCGAGTGCCGAGGTTGCGCGGTTTCGCACGTCCGGGAAGGGAATCCGCGCTATTCGGCGTCGCGGGAATAGTTCCCGAGGAAGGCTCGTATGCGATCGTTCCTGGAGGAGAAGACCTCCTTTGCCGTGCCTTCCAGGGCGATGCTGCCGTGGTCGAGGAAGATGACCTTGTCGGCGATGCCCTGGGCGAATTCCATTTCGTGTGTCACAATTATCATTGTGCTTTCTGCTGATTTGAGACTCCGGATCACTTTCAGAACTTCGCCGGTGAGTTCCGGGTCCAGCGCACTTGTCGGCTCGTCAAAGCAGAGGATGTCCGGCTCCATCACAAGGGCTCGTGCGATGGCAACGCGTTGTTGTTGCCCTCCGGAGAGCTGGTATGGGTATAGGTTTGCTTTTTCGGCGAGCCCGACCCGCTCCAGTACCGCAAGTGTCCGGCTTTGGATCTCCGCCTCCGGGTATTTCTTCAAAAGCCGCGGGGCGAGTTCTATGTTCTCCAGCGCCGTGTACTGTGGGAAGAGGTTGAACTGCTGGAACACAAGACCGATGCGCAGCCTGTTTTCCTTCTGTTTTTCTTCGTTTCCGGGTGCGTCCGCATTGAAAATTTCGTCTCCGCCTATGAGTATGCGCCCTGTGTCGGGGGTCTCAAGGAAGTTTATGCAGCGCAGGAGGGTGGTCTTCCCGCCTCCGGACGAGCCGATTATCGCAAGAACTTCGCCTTTCTCCAGGGTGAAACCCACACCTTTTAATACTTCGTCATTGTCGAATTTCTTTCTTATGTCCTGTACTTCAAAAAATGCCATGTTTTGTCTCCATTGTGCCTTTGATGCGTTCAGCCCTCCGCCCGGGCGCGTCCGTTTCTCTCTTTGACATGGCGTCGCGCGAAGAGACATGAAGCGACCTCAGTCTGTCTGCGACTCGCCTGTGCTGCCCACAACAGTCGAATGTATCCGCCACATCCAGGTGCCCTGATTGTATTTTTCCTTACAATTTGCCTGCACTGACCACAACAGGCGAATGTATTCGTCACAGCCCGGGTGCCGCGGATGCAATCCGCGCGTCGCGATCCGTTATACGTCCGCGTTGGAAACGGTCCTTGCCGTCCTTCATCCGGATGCAATTCGCGCGGCCGATCCGTTATACGTTTCCGGTTACCTGAAATAGGAAAGCTTTTTCTCCACTTTACCCAGCAATAGTGTCAGGAGACCGCTGAATGCGAGGTAGTACAGCCCGGTCATGAACAGTGGCCATATGATTCCGGCACTTTTGATGAACTTCTGTCCGTTGTAAATCAGTTCGTAGACCGCAACAACACGTGCTATTGACGTGTCCTTTACGAGGGTGATAATTTCGTTGCCCATCGGCGGAACAATACGTTTTACCAGCTGTAGGAGCTTAATTTTAAAGAAAATTTGTCTGCGGGACAGCCCCAGCACTTCTCCCGCTTCGTCTTGCCCCCGCGGGATGCCTTCGATGCCGCCCCGGAAAATCTCGGAGAAGTAGCAGGCATAGTTGAAGACGAACGCAGAGATCACAGCGATAAATCGCCCGCGGCTGCCCATTCCCCAGATGTTGCGCCCCGCGAGGAGTCCCGGTCCGTAGTAGACAAGGATCAGCTGGAGCATGAGAGGAGTGCCGCGTACTATCCAAATGATGAACCGAACCGTTTTTTTCAGGGCTCGGAAGCGGCTCATCGAGCCGAAGGTGATGATGAGCCCCAGAGGAATTGCTCCAAGCAGTGTAAGGATGAATATTTCGAGGGTTTTGAGGGAACCCGTTGTCAGCTCTTTCAGTACTTCGTTGAACATTTTCGTTTGTGTGCCTGTTTGCGTGTTTGCTTGTTGTTGATTGTCTGTTTGTGTGTGTTTATGTTTCCAGTGCGTCGCATGCGCAGTGCCGGAGACACCTGGACATAAAAACAGACACACCGCAGCGGGCGATGTGCCTGTCGTTTTCTGGTGATTTACTGCGGAATCACTGCCGCCTGCGCGCCGTATAACGTTGCCGTCGCTGTGAAGGATCCGTCGTCGTAGGACTTCTTCATGAAATCGTTCAGCGCGGCGGCGAGATTTGAGCCCTTGCGGAAGCCCACTACATACTGCTCTTCAGTGAGCGGTATTGTGTAGACCAGAGTGGGGTAGCTTGTGCCTGGACCCACCATCGCCGCTGCCATCAGGCTGTCGATGATGCATGCGTCCGAGGTGCCTGCCGCAACTTCCATCACGGCGTCCTGCTGGGTTGCGACCTCAACGGAATTGAGGCCGTACTGCGACGCTGCGTCCTGCCCTGCGGAACCCGATTCGACTGCGAACTTCAGACTCTTCACGTCGTCTATGCTCCGGATCTGAGCTGCCCGGGCTGCGTTTACAACTATGATCTGGGCATTGTTGAAGTATGGTTTGGATACTTCCATCGCAGCCGCAACTCCCGGAGTCAGCGTCATGCCGTTCCAGACGCAGTCGATTGTCTTATTGTCAAGCTCCATCGTCTTGGAATCCCAGTCGATTTCTATGAACTCGCATTTAACGCCGAGAGTCTTCGCAAAGGCCTTGGCGAGATCCGCATCCACTCCGACCCAGTCCCCGCCTTTGCGGAAATCCATTGGCTCGAAGTCCGTGATTCCCACCACAAGGGTGCCTTTGCCCGTCACGTAGTCGAGGTCGGATGAAACCGCTTTCTCCTTCTTCCCGCCCGCGAATACGCTCGCGACGCAGGCAAGAACCATCATGATGACCAGGATTGTCTTCTTCATTTTGTTTGTCCCTTTTTCTTGTTGGTTTTTGTATAGGTTCGTTCGTCCGCAGCTGATGCGTAAGGTTCCCGCCTTGGTTTGTCCCGGGCAGCTTCGCTCTTTGAGGAGAGCCTGTGACAAATATCAGTGGTTCGCGCTTTATCGCTTCAGTGTGCTAAAGCGAACTGATGAATCAGACTATAGCAAAACTGTGGAACAATGTAAACATTTTTTTGATTTTTTTGAAATTTAATTTGTGTCGACCGGAAGTGTTGCACCGGATCTTTGTCTTTGTGATACGACAGCATCAGTCTAGTTTTTGCGGACGCTGTTTTTAATCGTTCCCATCAGGCGGGTGATGGTGGTGGAGAGGTCGCTGTCGGGCTCCGCTATGAGCTTTTCGACTTTTTTCACGTTGGACAGGACTGTGGAGTGATCTTTGCCTCCGAATTCCTGTCCTATCTGGGTTGTCGAGACGTTTTTCAGCATCTTGTTGCAGAGATACATCGCAATCTGACGCGGAAGGACTATGTTCTTTGTCCTGCTTCTGCCTTTTATCTCGTCCACGTCCACTTCGTAGAGCTCCGCCACGGATTTGACTATGTGGGTTATGGTTATGTCCGCGTTGCTGGAATTATAGAAGATTATGTCCTTCAGCTGCCTCTTCGCAACATCGAGCGTCATCTTTTCCTTGCTGAACCTGTCGTATGTGACAATCCGCGTGATGCAACCTTCCAGCGTTCGAACGTTGTTCACAACATTTTCGGCAATGAACGACATTATCTCACGATCCATCTGATAGTGCTGGGCTTCGCATTTTTTTATGATAATTGCCATTCGTGTTTCGTAGTCCGGCGCCTGGATGTCGGAAGAGAAGCCTTTGATGAATCTTGTCCGGAGCCGCTCTTCGATGTCTTTTATCTCTTTGAGAGGTCGGTCGGATGTCAGGACAAGCTGCCTTTTCGCCTCATAAAGATCGTTGAAGGTATTGAACATCTCTTCCTGGAATGGTTTTCCTTTGCCGGTTAGAAACTGAATGTCGTCCAAAAGGAGGACGTCCACTCCGCGGTATTTTTTCCGGAATTCGTTCGTGGCGTTCGAGTTCGTTGATTTTTGGCTTATGCTGGAGATGTAGTCGTTCATGAAGTTTTCCGTGGAGGTGTAAAGAACCTTTTTCCCGCGGAAGTTTTTGAATATTTCGTTCCCGATGCTTTGTATCAGGTGGGTTTTTCCGAGTCCAACTCCGCCGTAGATTAATAGGGGATTGTATGTTTTGTTGCCAGGGTTCGCCGCTATGGCGCGGCAGGTGCTGTATATGAACAGGCTGTTGTCACCGGGGACGAAGCTGTCAAAGGTGTACTCCGGATTCAAATGCGTTTGTGCGTATGCGTGTTCGCTTTCCGCAGTCAAAAAGGGGGCTGCTGCCTGAGTGTACGGGTTTGTCAGAGTGTTCAGGTTCTCTCGGAAGTCCGGGGTCCCTGGTGTGACCGTCCGGTTCGCTGCTTCGCCGGTTGTGCTGTCCGCATCCGGCGCACCGAAAGCCGGAAAGTCGACCTCGGATGCGTTGTCTGCCCGAGAGGACCGAGAAAAGGTCGCGTGGGTCTCCTGGTATGTCTCGGGCGATGAGACACCCTTCGCTCCGCTGTTTGCTGCCGCCTGGGCTGTATCATATCCGAAAGAGGGCATGCTCTGCTCTGCCCGATGCTCCGGCATCATGTCCGGTGACGCGCCCTGTGGCGCCGAAGCCGAGCCTGGAGTCATCCATGGTGACACGTCCGGAGCCGAAGCCGTTGCTGGAGTCGTCCAGGGTGACACGTCCGAAGCCGGAGCCGTGCCCGGAGTCATCCAAGGCGACG
Source organism: uncultured Spirochaetaceae bacterium (assembly GCA_946414625.1). GTDB lineage: Bacteria > Spirochaetota > Spirochaetia > Sphaerochaetales > Sphaerochaetaceae > CAMKAB01. The sequence goes on from CAMKPI010000016.1 coordinate 7,381, forward strand.
TGCCAGAAGCCGGCATGTGCCTGTCCTCGACATTTCCTGCGGCAGAGGTGGATGTTCTGATGACTGTATTCACCCGGGTATTCAGACCGAGACGGCGCAGCTCATCTTCTATTCTTGCTTTATAGGCGGAGTCCAGCCTTCCTTTGACAAAGCCGTTGGGTGCGGACAGAACGACGACGCCGTCCTCGATTTTTTCGAAGAACACAGGCAGGATCCATGTGTCGAAGTCCGTCTGAGACATGGTCTGCCTCAGATTAGAAAGAGCTTCCTGCCATATTGCAAAAGTGTTCATCGCCTGCCTCTGATCCTTTCGGAGCACAACGCTGGAATTGCGCCTTATGGCGGAAAACCGAGCGTGGTGTCCTGGGGGACGGGTTTTAATATTATTACTATGAAGATTGTTTTTCAAGTCCTAAAACCGGGCTGCCGTTCATGGCCGGCTTCCTGTTTTCTTTTGTTCTGTCGTATAAATTCGTCGGGCGGAGAGTCCGGAGCGGAGAGTCCGGAACTGTTTAAAGCCGCAAGGTCTAAAGACTTATAAAATCGAACACGGCTCATCGCGCGGGATCCGGTTCACGAGGGGAGCCGTCCGGGGTGTACCTCTGTCCGTGAATGTTGCAGCTTGTTGCAAAAAAAGTTTGACAATGAGTGAAAACTGGCTGAAAATTAAAATCGGATCGGTTTGGGATCCTCTTCGGCGGAGTTGAGTGCCGTGGGGTATTCCGGACGCAAGGAGAAATTATGAGCGATAAGATGAGGCCTATTCCGTTCACGGAGTTGATAGGGAGGATGTTTTCCGAGTATCGCAATCAAGGGAGCATCTTCGGCATAAAAAAAGAGAACTTTTACAAGGCCGGGGCGCATGGAATCAGCGTTTTCGGAGAAAAGTGCGCAACTCCGCTGGGTCCTGCCGCGGGCCCGCACACCCAGTTGGCGCAAAACATTGTTGCCAGCTACCTTGTGGGCGGACGCTTCATCGAGCTGAAAACGGTTCAGATCATGGACTACCTCGGAGAGAGGAACATGATCTCCAAGCCTTGCATAGATGCGCGCGACGAGGGGCATAACGTGGAGTGGTCCACGGAGTACACCCTGCCGAAGGCTTACGACGAGTATGTCAAGGCATGGTTTGCGCTTTATGTCCTGCAGGCGCTTCTCACCGGAAAAAAGGCCGAGCCTGACTTCATCTTCAACATGTCCTGCGGTTATAACCTTGAGGGAATCAAGGAACCGAAGATGCAGGATTTTATAAACGGGATGATGGATGCTTCGACGCGCCCGGTCTTCGGAGAGTATAAGGCCGCTCTGGAGGCATTGATAAAGGAAGGCGAGTTCTACGCGGGCAGCGACCTGGAGGAGAACGCCGGCGCGCTGGAGGGGCTCCCGGACAGGATTCGAAAGAACATCTGCACACAGTGCACGATAAGCACGATGCACGGCTGCCCTCCGCGTGAGATAGAAGCGATTTGCTCGTACATGCTCAGTGAAAAACACCTGAACACGTTTGTTAAGTTGAACCCCACACTCCTGGGGTACGACAAGGTTCGCGAGATCCTGGATGGCATTGGATTTAATCACGTTGAACTGAAGAGGGAGACTTTTGAGCACGACCTGCAGTATTCGGACGCGGTGGACATGCTGCATAGGCTTGTCGATCTTGCAAAGCGGGAAGGTCTCGGATTCGGCGTGAAGCTCACGAACACACTTGCGAACGTGAACAACGAGAACGTGTTTGAGGGCGACGAAAGGTATATGTCCGGTCGCGCCCTGCTTCCTGTGTCCAGTACCGTTGCTGCGCGGCTTTCTGCTGAGTTTGGCGGGAAGATGCCAATCTCGTACTCCGGAGGCGCCTCGGCATTCTCCGTGAAGGAGATTTTCGACACTGGAATACGGCCGATTACCCTCGCCACCGACATGCTGAAACCGGGTGGATACACCAGAATGGCGTCTATGGCGGAGATTCTCGACAAGGAGTCCTCCGCATGGGGCAAGACAGACATCGACGCCGCCGCGGTGAAGGCTCTCTCAGAGAATGCAGCCAAAGCGGACTATTCCCAGAGATCTTTCCGAGGTGAATACAAGGCAAAGGTTCACGACACTCTGCCGATTTTCAACTGCTTTGTCTCTCCATGCCAGGAGGCTTGTCCGATTCATCAGGATATCCCGGACTACGTGCACCTTGTGGGCGACGGACAGTATGCCGAGGCGCTTTCCCTGATCTACGAGGACAACGCACTTCCGAACATGACATGCAACATCTGCGACCACCAGTGCATGTTCCATTGCGCCCGCATGGACTACGAAGGTCCTGTTAAGATTCGCGACATGAAAAAGATTGCCGTGGAGAAGGGCACAGAGGAATACCTGAAGAACTACTGGGAGAAGCCGGAAGAGCCTTGCGACGTCCGTGCTGCGGTCGTCGGAGCGGGACCGGCGGGGCTGTCCGCTGCATATTTCCTTGCGCGGAGTGGTTTTGATGTGACTCTTTACGAGAGGGAGAAGAATGCCGGCGGCGTGGTGCGGAACATCATCCCGAACTTCAGAATCTCTCCCGAGACGGTTCAGGCGGACATCGACCATGTGGCTGCTCACGGCGTGAAGTTCAAATATGGCACCGAGATGTCGGAAGTGAAAGTGGACGCCCTTAAAAACGCAGGATACAAGTATATCTACTACGCGATAGGCTCTGAGAAGGACAACGAGATCCGTGTGGACGGCTCCGGGGCAAAGGACTCGGTGATAGGGTCACTGGAGTTCCTTTCCGCTTTCAAGGCAGGTAAGGCAACGCTCGGGCGCCACGTTGTTGTCACGGGCGGCGGAAACACCGCAATGGACTGTGCCAGGGCTGCGAAGAGATGCGCCGGGGTTGAAAGCGTGTCAGTTGTGTACCGGAGGACGGAACGCGAGATGCCTTCAGACCCGGAGGAGTACCAGAGCGCCCTCTCGGACGGCATTTCTTTCTGTTTCCTCGCAAATCCCGTGTCTATCTCCGGTGGACGCCTTACATGCCGCAAGATGGCTTTGGGCGAGAGCGACGCATCCGGGCGACGCCGTCCGGTAGAGACCGAGGAGACAGTCGAGGTTCTGTGTGACACTCTTATCACTGCAATCGGTGAGCATGTGGACACGTCCGCGCTGGAAGCCTTGGGATTGCCTGTGAACGAGAAGGGCTGGCCCGCGGTGGACAAAGAGACGGGCGAGACCAGTATTGATGGTGTGTATGCTGTGGGAGACATGGCAACAGGTCCGTCCACCATTGTCAGGTGCGTAGCGTCCGCCAGAGCGGCTGTCGAGGACACGCTGGACAAGGAACTGGGTCCTGATGATGACGACGCCGAATACGGTGAGAGCGACTGCTGCAATGAGGACCACGAATGCTGCTGTGGTCATCATCACGATGCGGATGGTTCGTGTCATGAAGACGGCTCTTCTTGCGATGATTCATGCCAGTGCGATGATGCGTGCTCTTGCGACGAGACGGACGAGGATGTGCTGTCCCGTGAGGACGAGTTCTACAAGAGCATCAACTATTCCAAGACGCACATCTGCACAAAAATGAAGAAGATCTCCGACGGTCTGGAGGCTTTTGCCCGCCAGGAGGCGGCGCGGTGCATGGACTGTACTTATTACTGCGGGAAATGCACCGATGTCTGTCCGAACCGGGCAAACGTCATGATCGACATGCGGGACAGCGAGTTCAGCGATGATCCGTACCAGATCCTTCATATTGACGCATACTGCAACGAGTGCGGAAACTGCGCCGCGTTCTGTCATCACGACGGACGGCCGTATAAGGACAAGTTTACATTGTTCAGTCGCGAGGACGACTTTGAGAACAGCACGAACAGCGGCTTCCTGGTTCAGGGGGACAAGGTTTGTGTCAGGATGTTCGGCACAGTGAGCGAGTGCGCGGTGGACGGCGACGGCAATGTGACCGGAGACATTCCGGAGCTCGCGCGCGATATGATCGAGCGGGTGTTCATGGAGTATTCATACCTGCTCGGCCCTGTGGGAGAGTAGTCGAGTCGCGGGGCGTTGCGAGGCGGCGCTCCATGCCGGGACGGGACGGCCATGTCGGAAGCGGTCTTACGTTTCCGGCAGTGCCGCCGTCCCGAATTTTTATCTTTTGATCCGTGACGGGTGTCTGTTCGGGGTTTTTGACGGACGCCACGCTTCGGATGCCTGTTTCGCCGCATCCCGACATCCGGATGTCGGGATGCGGCGAGGAGCGTTGCGCCGGGGATGAATGCGCGTCAGCGGAGGAGAGGCATCCCTTTTCCAGCGGTTGACGAGAGGAGGTGAAAATGATCACTGTAATTAAAAATGCCAGGGTTCTTCAGACAAAGAGCCCCGTGGAAGTAATAGAGAAAGCGGATGTCGTCATCGAGGGCGACACAATCAGGGAGGTAGGTCCCGGTGCCGGCTCAAAGTACAAGGCAGACAAGGAGATCGACGGCGCAGGTCGCACGGTGATTCCGGGCTTTGTATGCGGACATCATCATTACTACAGCGGACTTTCGCGTGCCATGCTTATTTCCGCGGGACCCCAAACGGATCTCATTCAGACACTTAAGGAATGGTGGTGGCGCCTTGATCGTGCGCTTGACGAGGAGTCTCTGTATTACAGTTCTCTCATATGCTCGCTTGACGCGATAAGGAACGGCACAACCACCTGTATAGACCACCACGAGAGCCCGAACTATATCAATGGTTCGCTCTCGACAATATCGCGCGGTATGGAGGAGATAGGCGTCCGCGGAATAGTCGCTTACGGCATCACAGACCGCAACTACGGCATGAAGGAAATACGTGACGGCGTCGCCGAGGGTATCCGGTTCACAAAAGAGGTTGACGAGAGAAAAAAACGGGGCGAGAATGTACTTTGCGAAGCGATGGTTGGCGGGCACGCGCCGTTCACCATTCCTGAGGAAGGCATGGAGATGCTCGCCGACAGTGCGCGGGAGACCGGGCGCGGGATGCACCTGCATGTTGCCGAGGGCGAGTACGACGAGGTCTGGAGCCATCATTTCTATAATATGGACATCATGGATCGCCTGGATCGGCATGGTCTTCTGACCGATAAGACGCTTCTTGTTCATGGTATTTACCTGAACGAGCATGAGATAGATCTGATGAACGACCGCGGGTGCTATATTGCCCATAATCCGCGCAGCAACATGAACAACCAGGTGGGGATCAACCGAAATCTCCCACGCATGAAGCGCCTTATCATGGGCACCGACGGCTGCGGCAGCAATATGTTCGAGGAATGCAAGATCGCATTCTTCAAGAACCGCGACGCAAAGATGCCGTACTGGCCGGGGGATTACCTTGCCGCCGTGACCCGGGCGAACGACTTTGTGGAGAAGTATTTCGACGGAAAGTTCGGTCGCGTGGAGGCGGGCTACAAGGCGGATCTCGACATAATCTCGTACAAGAATCCGACCCCGCTTGTCGCGGAGAATATGGGCGGACACTTCGTGTGGGGTATGAGCAGTAACTGCGTGGACAGCGTGTTTGTGAACGGTCGGCTTCTCTACGAAGACCATAAGTTCCTCGGAATCGACGAGGACGAGATATACGCTCGTGCCAGGGATGCGGCGGAAAAGCTCTGGAGGCGGACGGACGCCCTTCCCGCCGACGGCACCAGCGGCATCAAAAGATAGCCAGGAAATGCGGATCCGCCGGAGCAGAAATCCGTCCCGGCGGAGAATCCCTTAGATTTTGGAGTTGGCATGACAACAGACGATATTTCAAAATCCGTGCGGCGCATCGACGCCGTCTCAAAGTCGAACGGGTCGATCAAGTACATGTGCGACTACGAGCTGCCGGACTACCTCTGGGCACGGCTTGTTCGCTCTTCAATTCCCCGCGGGACCATCAGGGAGATTCATTTGCCGGATCTGCCGGAAGGCTACCGGTTCGTTTCCGCACGGGACATCCCTGCGGGAGGGCAGAACCAGCTCTCCATGATTGCGAACGACTGGCGGTGCTTTGCCGACGGCGATGTTCGCTATGTAGGAGAGACGATAGGCATTCTCTGCGGACCTGACAAGACGGTCCTGGAGGATCTCTACGAGAAGATAAAGATTGACTACGAAGAAGCGGAATGCGCCGTTACAATCGACGAAGGTCTTGCCTGTAAGGGCGGCGCTTTTGTCAACGGAGACAACATCCACTGCCGCCTGAAACTTGAAAAAGGTGAGAACGTCGACGACGTGTTCGCCCGTGCGGACAAGGTGGTTGAGGAGACCGTCGAGACGGGCTATCAGGAGCATGTGTACCTCGAGACCAACGCCGCCGCCTGCAAGAAGATAGGATCTAAATATCAGTTCCTCGCCTCATGTCAGTGCCCGTTCTACATCCGCAAATCCGTCGCTCCGATCCTCGGGATAAAGCCGGAGGACATTGTGGTTCAGCAGACCACCACGGGTGGCGCTTTCGGCGGAAAGGAGCATTTCCCGGATGTGCTCTGCGGACCGCTACTTCTCGCTGCCTATGTCACGGGGCGCGGGGTGAAGATTGTCTTCGACAGGGAGGAGGACATAGAGTTCTCGGTGAAGCGACACCCGTCGAAGGTTGTCTTCAAGACGGCGCTCGACAGGAACGGGGACATCCTTGCCATGGACAGCAAGGTATATTACAACGTTGGCGCGTACCTTGCCTCGTCTTTTGTCGTCCTGCAGAGGGGATGCTTCCACGTGGCGGGCTGCTACGAGTTTCCGTCTTTCCGGACCGAGGGGTTCGGAGTTGCCACAAACACCTTCCCGTCCTGCGCATTCCGGGGTTTCGGCGCCCCCCAGACGCTTTTTGCCGTGGAGACGCACATGTGCCACATCGCTGAGATGTATGGCCGCGACCCGCTGGAGCTGAAGAGCAAATACTTCATAAAGCAGGGCGGAGTGACAAGCACAAACGGACGCGTTGTCGAGCGTGTGATGATACCGGAGATGCTTGAGCAGGTACTCGTTGCCTCTGACTACTGTCGTAAAGCCCGGGAATACAAGCCGGGAAGCGGGCGGGGCATCGGCATTTCATTCTACAACCACGGCGGCGCGTTCACCGGAAATGGCGAGTCCGCGATAATAAAAGCGCGGTTCCGCCTGAAGAAGTACAAGGACGGACATGTTGAACTGTTCTGCGGCCAGACGGAGATGGGACAGGGCTTCCATACGATATTGCCGAAGATTGCCGCCCATGTGCTGGAAATTCCACGGGAGATGGTGATCTTCGACGATCCTAACACGGACAGAGTGCCGGATTCGGGGCCCACTGCGGCGTCCCGCTCCACCATGATTGTGGGCTATCTTTGCGAGAAGGCGGCAAAACTGGCCAAGGAACGGTACAAGACCGAGGACGAGTTCGAGATAGAGACCCAGTACGAGCACCCCGAGGGCTATCCATGGGATCAGTCCTCCTTCCAGGGCTATGCCTACATAGGCTACGGCTGGGGCGTTTGCGCCGTCGAGGTCGAGGTTGATCCCTGCACCGGAGAAGTTACGACGCTGGGCGTGTGGTCAAGCCACGACTGCGGACGCCTCATCGACGAGCTGATTGTCCACGGCCAGACAAACGGCGGCATCATGCAAGGTCTGGGTTGGGCTTCCACCGAGGTTCTCGACAACGTGAAAGGACACTTCAAGCAAACGTCCATCAGCGACTATATCATTCCGACTTCCATGGACTATCCGAAGCAGGAGTGTTTCTATGTGGATAATCCGTACCAGTGGGGCCCGTCCGGTGCCAAGGGCATGGGGGAACTTGTGTTCAACGGCAGCGCGGCGGCATATATAGACGCCCTTTCCAGGGCGATTGGAAAGAGGATCTCGTCGATTCCGTGCCCGACCGAGCGCGTCATGGATCTCATGCTCCACGGCGAAGGTCTTGACTCGGCTCTGAATGCGGCGCACTAGGAGGACCACTGTGGAAAAAACCATATCTTTTAAACTAAACGGACGGGATGTTTCAATCACCCGGAACCCGCTTTCCCGCCTGTTGGATGTCCTTCGCGACGACTTCGGGATGCACGGAGTAAAGGAGGGCTGCTCCGAGGGTGAATGCGGTGCGTGCTCGATTCTCCTGAATGGCAGGATGGTCACTCCGTGTCTGATTCCGCTCGGAGCGGCGGATGGGCAGGAGATAATGACCGTCGAAGGAATCTCAGCCACGCCGGAAGGCGACTGCGTTGTCCAGGCTTTTGCGGACGGAGGCGCAGTGCAGTGCGGATTCTGCATTCCCGGCATGGTTGTCGCGGCGTATAGCCTTCTGAAGAAAAACCCGGATCCGACGGACGAGGATATCCGACTCGGCATCAGCGGCAATCTTTGCCGTTGCACGGGATATGACCTGATTGTGGAGAGCATAAAGCTTGCTGCCCGGAGGGGGAGGGACTTATGGAAGAAGTGACCTGCTACATTCCCAGGACGCTGGACGAGGCTCTGGAGATTCTTTCAAAGGACGACTGTACGATTCTCGCCGGAGGCTCTGACCTGATGGTGAGCCATAAGCGCACGATAGGTGTGGATCCACGGTTCAGTAAGAGCGTGATGATAATCCGCAACCTTCCGGAAATCCGGAAGATCTACACGGAGGGCGGAGAGTGTCATATCGGAGCGGCCTCAACCAGCAGCGAGATTGCCGAGAATCCTCTTGTTCCGTGGCATCTTCGCCAGGCGGCAAGCCGGATGGGTGCTGTGGCCCTGCGCAACAGCGCGACAATCGCCGGCAATATTGCAAACGCTTCGCCTAAGGGGGACACCCCCGGTCCGTTGTATCTCTTGGACGCGAGGGTGAAGATCCGCTCGGCAAAGGAGTCTCGCGAGGAGCCGGTCTCGGACTTTATCGTGAAGTTTCGCGAGATAGACCTGAAGCCCGGCGAGATGATAACCGAGGTGGTGGTGCCTCTTTCCGAGGACGATTTCGACTATGTGTTCTGGCACAAGGTTGGCACCCGCAAGGCAAACGCCATAAGCAAGGTCACTGTGTCGATGGCTCTGAAATTCGAGGACGGCGGGAGTGTCGTTCGGGATTTTCGTGTGTCCGCCACCGCCACTGGAAGTAAGACAAACCGCAGCCGCGATGTTGAGAACATCATCATCGGCAAGGAAATATCCGAGGATCTCATCGAGGAGGTGGCAGAGGCGTTTGACGGGATAATCAGTCCGCGCGCCATGCCGGAATTCCGCCGCGAGACCTGCAGGAGGTGCATCCGGCGGTTCCTCTCAGAAGCGGAAAGACGCAGGGCGGCGGGTGACCGGCGCAAGATGATCGACACTTACGACGGCTACCACATGCCTGGAGCTCCCGAGGTTCGGTGAGGATTCGCAAAAAAAGAGGTCTCTCAGATGAATACACAGATTAACAAGAAAGTCCTGTTCCTTAAAAATATTTATGCTTTGATGACAGATTCACAGTCGCCGACGCAAACCGGCGTTGACATGCTCATAGAGGATGGGGTCATCAGCAAAATCGGCAAGGACCTGACGCCGCCGGCGGATGCGCGGGTCATCGATGCGTCGCGCCTTGCGGTGATCCCTGGACTTGTGAACACGCACCACCATTTTTATCAGACTTTGACGAGAAACCTGCCGGCGGTTCAGGACGCCAAGTTGTTCGATTGGCTTGTATATCTATATGAAGTATGGAAATATATAGATGATGAAGCAGTGTATACATCCAGCCTCATTGCTATGTCGGAACTTCTGAAAACCGGCTGTACCTGTTCCACAGATCATCATTATCTTTATCCCCGAGGTTTCAAAGGAGACCTGATGGCCACCCAGTTCCGCGCGGCAGACGAGCTCGGGATGCGATTTTCGCCGACTCGCGGGAGCATGAGCCTCTCCAGGAAGGACGGAGGACTGCCTCCCGACACCTGCGTGCAGAGCGAAGACGAGATTCTCGCGGATAG
>CAMKPI010000017.1 GCA_946414625.1 uncultured Spirochaetaceae bacterium
CCCGGCTGAACCTAGGCCGTCCCACCTCCACTCCCACCGAGAACAAGGCGGCTTTTGTCAAATATCTTCAGAGTCGCCAAGGCGATTAGATCGGGGCTTTTTCGGCTTTGGCACCTTGTCGACAATGGTTAGTGTCCGACGGAGCGCCAAGGCAATTGGAAGCGGGCTTTTCTTTTTGCCTGTGGCAGAATATTGGGTGCTGCTTTCGTTTTCTGTCGCAGCGATTTGCGCGGCTTTTTTCTTTCGCCCCAGGCGGAAAGGCGGGGGCGATATTGTGCGGCGAAATCAGCGGTTTTCAAATCCGGCGTTTGGGAGCGGGCTATGCGAATATTGATAATCAATTCTGTGTGCGGGATAAGGAGCACGGGGCGGATTGCTGCGGACATCGCGGAAGAGTATATGCAGCGGGGTTGGGAAGCGGTTCTGGCTTACGGGCGCGAGGAGGCTCCGGAGAAGTGGCGCGGTATAGCCCACCGGATCACGGGTCGCATCGGGAATCGCATTGCCGGAGTCAAGGCGCGCTTGTTTGATAACGAGGGGTTTAACTCTCGCCGTGAGACGCGGCGGTTTTTGAAGTGGGCGGACGAGTGGCGTCCGGATGTGCTTTGGCTGCACAACCTGCATGGGTATTACATCAACATTGAGCTCTTGTTTCGTTGGATAAAAAGCCGCCCCGATATGGAGGTGAAGTGGACGCTCCACGATTGCTGGGCGTTTACCGGGCACTGTTCCCATTTCACTTATGTTCATTGTTATAAGTGGGAGGCTGCCCCTGAAGGGGGGGAAGGGCGACAAGACGGGGAGTGCAGTGCTTTCGGGCAGGATGCGCGGCTGAACACGGCTTCGCAAAATGGTGGCAATCTTGCCGAGATCCGTTCGACCCTCGGCTGCCGGAACTGCGGGGCTGCCCCTGAAGGGGACGGGCGCTCAGCCGAGGGGAGATCGGCTCCAGGCTGGCAGGAAGGAGAGACCCTCGGCTGTCGGAAGTGCCCGCAAAAGGGGGAATATCCCGCGAGTTTCCTGCTCGATCGCAGCCGGAGGAATTATGCGCGGAAAGCGGCGCTTTTCACCGGAGTTCGGCGCATGACGATCATTACGCCGTCCCGCTGGCTCGGGGACCTCGTGAAGCGGAGTTTTCTCCGTGAATATCCGGTGGAGGTTCGCCACAACACAATTGACACGGCATCTTTCAAGCCCACACCTAGCGGTTTCCGCGCCGGATACGGACTGGAGGATAAGAAAATCGTTCTCGGCGTGGCGTCCGCATGGGGACCGCGCAAGGGTTTGCAGGATTTTGTGAAACTCTCCGGGATGCTGAGTCCCGACAGGTACAAGATAGTCCTTGTCGGGCTCACGGAGAAAGAGGTGCGAACACTTCCCGATGTGGATTTTGTCCCGCACCTGAAAGACGGCGGCGCGGACGCCGCCGCCCCATGCGCCTCCTCTGCGCAGTCTGAATATGCGGAACTTGCTGAAAGCGTCACGACCAGTCCCTCGCGTGAACGTTCTGCTCAGACCATAAGGTTGCAGAAAGGCCGCATCCTCGCCATCGGTCGCACGGACAGTAAGACGGAGCTCGCAGAAATATATACCGCTGCGGACGTGTTTGTGAATCCAAGCCGCGAGGAGACCTTCGGCTTGACAACCCTCGAGGCTGTCTGCTGCGGGACGCATGCGATTGTATATAAGGATACGGCGTGCGAAGAGGTTGCTTTGGAGCTCGGAAAGGATCGCGCCTCCGTTGTGCCTAACGGCGATGTAGACGCGTTGGCGGCAAGGATCGTCGAGGTCTGCATCTGATGGCTTCCCCGCGGATACGGGTCTCGTGCACAGGGCGCGGCAACGTCCGGCGAGGCTTATTTGGCGCGCTTTGTCCTGCGCGCCTTGTCTTGCGCCGTGTCAAAACCTCGACTTAAGGACGGCGATTATTTTTTTTGACATAAATACCGGGTGGGCGGCGAGACACGAGATGAGGTAAAGACTCCCTTTGACCTTCGAGACGGCGAGCAGCGATTTGGCTTTGCCAAAGCGTTTGCACCCGGCGAAGAACAGCGCCTCCTTCCGGGGACTGTTTCTTTTTTTCAGATATTCGTCCAGCCCCTCGAGTGAATAAGTGTCCTTTTTGCTGCGCTTTGCCCGGTTGTATTGACTCTGCAGGAACGAGGTTGTCAGATGAACCTTGAACACGTTTGAGCGGGCATGTGACAAGCTTGTGTCCCGCATCCTGTATTTTATAAGCCTTTGGTCTATTCGGCTAAACACTTTCCCCTTCAAAAGCATCCTGAGCCAAAGGTCGTAGTCTTCAGAAACGGACAGACTCCTATAGCCACCGCATTGTTCGTAGGCGGATTTCCGTATGAGAACGGAGGGGTTGAATATTATGTTGCCGTGGGGCAGTGTTTTGTTTATTTCTGGCGTTTCATCAGGGGAAAAGCCGATTGTGTTCCCCGCTTCATCGATGAGCTCGGCTTGCGAGCATACGATGTCGCAAAAAGATATGGCTTCCATCTCCCGCTCGATTCTCTCCGGAGTCGATATGTCGTCGGCATCCATTATCGCAATGAATTCCCCTCGGCTGTTCTCAATCGCGACCTGCCTGCTTCTTCCCGCCCCAAGGTTCCGGGCGTTGCGAATCAGCCGTATGGTTCCTTCCGTAGCGAGACGTTCAAGATATGCGCTCAAATCGCCGCACGACGCGGGGTCGTCCAGAACGGAGATTATCTCCAGATTTTTGTATGTCTGGCTTATTATCGATTCAAAGGCTTGTCTTACCCAGGACAAAGGTTCTTTGTATACGCAAATTATCACGCTTACGAGTTTGTCTTGCTCCATGTTCAGCCTCCTTATCTGATGAAAAGGCTCCGAAGATATTCTATCAAATATTTTGTGCGGTTCCTGATCATCCTGGGTATGCTGCGCTTTATCGGTGGCATCCTGTTGAGCTTGACCGATGGTAGTTTTTCCAAATCGTAAACAACTTCTCTGTCTCCGGTTTCGATTTTCAGGTTGAATCTGGATTCAATGTCTTTTAATACCGGTCCGACCCACTTTCCCCTGAAAATCGCCCCGCCATAATCATAATCAAAGACAATGCCATCGCCCTTCAGGGCATAGAATTTTAAGGGGGAGTGCCAGGTGCGGATGCTCCCGAAGTATTCCCAGTCCCAGGGAGAGTCGTTTTTTCTGGTGTATTTAAGCAGTGTTTCCTTTCGGTAAAGCGATGGCGAGGCGTTCAGCTTGTAAAAAACCCGTTTGTCTCTTTGAGCCAATCCGAAAGCTTCAGCGGGACTCGGGCACTTTGTGCTGGTCTCCGTGTCCTTGCATGGGATCAAAGCGGCGGCCGCGGCGGAAGGGTCGCCTGAGAACCACTTGAAAATTGAATTGATAAGCGCCGCGTCAACCCTTGTCTTGATGAAGAAGTCTTCGAGGAGGAAAAGGATAAATTCACTTTTGGTTCTTTTTATGGCGTCAATGAGTCTCTCCCCCCAGCTGATGTTGTTTTGCTTCCCGGGGAGGATGTTCAAAACATTGACATTGAAAAAGGGATCTTTATAGGTTTTTGTTTCCGTGTTCAGGTAAATTTCGAGTTCTGCCGCTTCAGGCCAGGTCTTTTCGAGGCTTCTGAAAAAGGGAGTCCAGGCGTCTGAGTATTTGTCGCAAGAGTTGATTAAAATGCAGATATTCCCGCCCATCTTAACGTCCTTTGTGAGTAAAATAAAGAAGAAATTTTATGGACTTCTCAACAGCCTGTTCTATTTTGTGTTTTGCGTCCCTTGCCTTCTGCGAAAAAGGTTTTCTGATTATTCGAGGAGATCCGTCGTAGTGTGTGGGGCAGTCCAGGAGGAATGCTTCATACAAGCCCTTGATTTTTTTCATTTTGGTGTTTTCCAAAAAATCTGTGCCAAGAGTGGCAAGTATTTTTTCATAGGACTTCTTATCTTCCTCTGTCAATTCGTAATCCGCTTCCCAGTTCAGCGCAGCGTCCGTTGCGGCGTATCCTTTCTCGTTTCTTATCGCCCAACGCTCGATGGTTTGCCCGAGTTCGTTGGTGAAATACTTGTGGTCTTCAATCATCAGGTATTCGGGGCTTGGCGAGCTGAACAGGTTCCTTCCTCGAATTGCGTTTTCGTACTTTATGCCGCATTCGTCGATAATTGTTGGATAGATATCCATTATGCTGGATAGCCTCTTGGATTTTGACAGGGTGAGGTCTCCTTTCTTGTGGACGAACAATAGAATCTGCGTCCTGCTTCTGTCCAGCGATTGGTATGCGGATGGGAAGTTTTCCTCTCTTTTCTTAAAGCCGTGATCGGAATAGACAAAAATCAGGTCAAACGTGTCTATAGGGATTCTTGAGAAAATCTCGTCGAGGATTTCTCCCGTGATCCGGCAAGCCTGGCGTGCATATTTTCCCTGGGCGTATGTGTCTGTGACGATCTGATGGTAGTCGTTGAAACCGAGGTATGTGAGTGAATTTTCCTGGATCTTCAACGTATTCAGGTAATCCTGCAAGGTTCTGTCGTTTGAATAATTACCTGTGTCGGACACGGATGCGGGCAACTCTCCGAGCCTCTGCATGGCCCCTGCAATGAAGAAGTTGAACGAATATCCGTTTTCCTTGAGAATCTGAAGAAAATCCTTGCATCCGGGTTTTATGAAGTGCTTCGGGTATTTCAGACGGTTGTCGCAGCCGTTTTCCGAAGGGTATAGCGAAGTCCACAGGCAGCCGTTCGAACGGGGCGTGTCGGGAGCCGGGGTGAAGCAGTTCTCGAAGAAAACGCCGCCCATCTTTCTTATTTGCCTGTCAAACTCGGTTTCCTCGTTGCGCTCGTCGTATAGGTTCGTCAGGTTTGTCCTGAACATGTCAAAGAAAATCATAAGAATCTTCATTTTTTCACTCGCTATCCGCTGTATTTTACCACGATATATTTGAAGTGCACAACAATCTATTGGTTCTTGATTTCGGCGCGCGCGGGGGATTATCATATCCGGGTGATTGAGTCGCGAACCAAGAACACAAAAAGAAATGTCGCAGCCTCGTATTTGTTCACCGCGGTGTCGATGGCGTTCAATTTTGTATCTCGGTTTTTCGTGGCGCGGGTGTTTGGAGAGGGATACCTCGGGCTTTCAAGTCTTTTCGTGTCCGTGCTGCAGGTGCTGGGCATGGCGGAGATGGGGTTTTCCGGAGCCATTGTCTACAATCTGTACAAGCCGCTTGCGGACGGCGATGTTCAGATGGTCTCGGCTCTGCTGAATTATTACAAATCGGTTTATCGCAAAATCGGATTGGCGATGCTTTTTGCAGGCACCGTTCTTCTGCCGTTCATTCCAAAAATCATTCACGGAGAGATCCCTGACAACATAAATATTTACGTCTTGTATTATTTGTACCTGGCCAATTCGACTGTAAGTTATTTTTTGTTTGCTTATAAAACATCTCTATTAGAGGCGTCCCAGCGTTCGGATGTTGTCAAGACGGTTTATACGACAGTCACGGCGATACGGTATGTTTTGCAAATTTTGGCTATCCTCTTGTTTAAAAATTACTATTTGTTTGTTGTTTTGATGATAGTCGGAACCGCTGCTATGAATGTTTTTACAGCGGTGGCGAGCAGAAGAATGTTCCCTATGTATTCGTGCCGGGGGGATGTTTCTGCAGAGATGAAGGCGGATATAAAAACAAGGGTGAAAGGTTTGGTGGTCGGAACGGTCAGCAGAAAGACATTTTCAACCTTTGACAGCATTGTAATCTCATCTATTGTCGGGCTTGTTTCTGTTGCTATATATAATAATTATTTTCTGATCTATTCTTCCGTGTATACCTTCATGCTGAACATAAAAACGTCGATGCAGGCCAGTGTGGGAAACAGCGTCGCTGTGGAATCCCAGGAAAAGAATTATAAGGACCTGCTGCTTTTCCAGTTCCTTTTTTCCGTTTTGGCTGTTGTGTTGGCTTCTGTCATGTCCGTGTCGTACCAGCCGTTTATGGCTTTGTGGATGGGAGAGGGAATGCTTTTGAAGCCCTCCGGCGCGTTTTTGTTCTGTGCGTGGTTTGTGGTCTGCGTGCCAATTGAGGTACAGAATCTTTATTCCAACGCAAAGGGCCTGTGGTGGGAAAGCCGATATTGCAATGTGGCTGGGGCGATTTTTAACATTGTCGCAAATTATTTTTTGTGCAGGCTGCTAGGGGTCTACGGTGTTGTTTTGGCCTCGGTGCTGTCTTATTTTTCTTTTTCGTTTGTTTGGCAGGCTGCAATTTTGTTTAAGCACTATTTCAGGATGTCCTGTATGCATTATCTGCTGAAGCAGGGTTTTTATTTTGGGCAGGCGGCGGCGAGTTCCGCGCTTTCCTGGTGGCTTTGCTCTTTTGTCCGCTTGTCAGGCGCGGCTCTGCCGGGAAACGCCGGCAGGCTTTGGAGGTTCGCGGAGTTGGGCCTTCGCGGGTGCGTGGCGGCTCTTGTCTCGGTTTTCGTCTTGTTTGCGTGCAATTTCAGGACGCAGGTCTGGAAGAACGCGGGAAGGTTTTTGCGAGCGGTGCTGAGGCGCGGGTGACCCTGCGTCCTGTGGCGGGGCGTTTTCCTACAAAAAACTAGACATCCTCCGTCGTGATCTGACCACGGGTGAACCCGCGTGCTGTGGCGGGGGGCGTAGGCTTTGGAGAAGCCCGGATATACGATGTTCTGAAGCGCAAGGGAACCTGCGTTCTGTGACGGGGGCGTTTTCCTACAAAAAACTAGACATCCTCCGTCGTGATCTGACCACGGGTGAACCCGCGTGCTGTGGCGGGGGGCGTAGGCTTTGGAGAAGCCCGGATATACGATGTTCTGAAGCGCGGGTGACCCCGCGTTCTGTGGCGGGGGAGAACAAGGACGGTATGGTTGAAGTCATTGTGTGTTGAGGAGGCACGGGTGACCCTGAGGATTCGGCGAGGAAGGCGGATATGAAATCAGGTCGTTTTCTGCGGTTGCGCTGTGGATGCTGTTTTGTGTAGTTTTGTGCTTTTTTCAGCGGTTGTTGAGATAATGATGAATGGAGCGGTATCTTGTTTTGTAGACAAAAACTATGCTTCTGTTGGCAAATTAGGGAGCCTACGAACTATTCTCTTTAATATTTTTGGTTTGTGGGATAAAATTTACAAGAGTACGCCGTCGGCGGGGTCGGTTGGCATTCGACAGAAGGCTGTGTTTGTCGCGCTTTGACTGGACGGGCTTGTCGGGATGAAACGGCGGATGCTGGGTCGCTCTGGCGGGAACAGTGTTTCGGCGCATGTCGGTGCGATCCTGCGCTTTGGACGTCTCCTATCGAGCGTCTCCTTCGGACGGGGCGTTTCGGTACGAGCTGGTGCCATCCGGTGCTTTGGGCGTCTCCTATCGAGCGTCTCCTTCGGGCACTGCGATTCGGCGAATGCCAGTGTGCACTGTTGTTTTGCGTGGCTCAGCTGGGCATTATTGCGAAAAAAGGGCGGGGATGTGTTTTGATGTTGTGTTCCGGTTTGCACGATTCCGCTGGGATAGCGGACGGCGTGCGGCGGCATGATAATTGAGTGATATAGCGTTGTATAGCGAACATTGCGAGGTGAATATGGAAATGCAGATAAGCGATTTGGTGTCTTCGATCAAGAAAGAAGGCATAGAGGCCGCGAACGCTGAGGCCGAACGCATCATAAAGGAAGCCGAGGCCAGAGCCGCGGAGATTGTGAAGGCCGCCCGCGAGGAAGCGGACAAGGCGGCGCAGGACGCGAAGCGTGAGATTGACATTCAGAGACAGAGCGCTTCTCTTGCGGCGGATCAGGCGAAGCGTGATGCGATGATCTCTTTCAGGGCTGAGGTAAACGAGGAGTACAAGAGGCTTCTTGCCGCCGATATCAAGAGATCGCTTGATTCACAGGCTTTGGGTCGCTTGATCTCCGCAGTGGTAAAGGACGAGGATGTGTCTTCTCTCTCTGTTGACGTGAAGGCTGTGGACGCCGCCCTGAAGGCGGAGCTCGCGACTGAGATCAAGAAGGGGCTGGAGATCCGTGTG
The DNA here is from genome assembly GCA_946414625.1 of uncultured Spirochaetaceae bacterium. GTDB lineage: Bacteria > Spirochaetota > Spirochaetia > Sphaerochaetales > Sphaerochaetaceae > CAMKAB01. The sequence goes on from CAMKPI010000017.1 coordinate 8,023, forward strand.
AACAAGGAGGTCGAGGCGGGCTTTCGCGTGTCCGACAAGGATGGTTCGGGGTATCTCGACTGCACAGATGAGGCTCTCTCGGAGATTCTTGCGCCGTATTTTACAAAGTCCGGCAGCTGACTTCGCTTCTGTGGCTTGGAATGGCGGGGCAGTGCGCCTTATATCGGAAGACGCAGGCGCGGATATGGCAGTTATCTTTCGTTTCAGTGGCTTGTCGCGCTTTACTCTCGGAAGATGCTGGCGTGGATACGGCAACTGATTGCGCTTATCCGAGCTTCTTTTGGCGGAGGTGCTCTGTTCAGAGATCCTGAAAAGAGCGACGCCGGGCGTAGTAGTTCTGCAGCGTGACGAGTCTCAGGCGGTACATGTCAGGGCTTTGAAATGAGCGACGCCGGGCGTAGAGGCTTTGCGTTGTGACAAGTCGCGGGCCCTTCAAGCCCAGACTTCGGAACGAGAAGACGCCGGGCGTGGAGGCCCGAGAAAACAAGGGGGGTAACCTTTGGCATCTTATTATTACCTGATTTCATCTCTTCCTTCTTTGAGCGCGGATGCAGCCATGCCTTTTTCGTACAGCGATTTCCTGGATGCCTGCAGCGGTAGTGTGGACGCGAGCACGATGGCGTCTTTGCGCGCTCTGTCGGTGAGTGGAGCTGCTTCTGATGTATCTACAGGTGCTGACCCGGATGGGGCAGGTTCCTCCGGCGGCTCAGGCAGGACTTTCCTTCGTAAATGGAATGCGTTTTACGGGGCATTGATGGCTTCGATCAACTCGGAGAGGATGAGGCGGCTTGGTTTACCAGACGTCAGAACAGCGGACAGGGATTTCTATATAGATCGAGTGGCAGGTGAGGCTTTTGCCGCGAAAAACCCGCTTGAGGCGGAGAAGGTTCTTCTTCGGGCGGAATTCGAACATCTGGACAGTCTCACCGCTATGCATTATTTCGATGCGGATGTGCTGTTCGGTTATGCCGTGAAGTTGAGACTGTTGGAAAGACAGAGAGTTTTCACCGAGGAGAAGGGCAGAGCGGAGTTCGATAGGCTTTTCCAAGGGATACAAGCGCAGATTGGAGTGTAAAAAATTTACATTTGATAGTTGACAAACAGCAAGTCTGCATATATATTAAGTAAATGTAGGTGCGTTTGTTTGCTTGCGTTTTCGGTGCTTCGGCCGTCCGGTTTTGCGGGTCGCCTTTTTTCGAGGGGCTACAGCGGAAATCGTGTACCGGCTGCACCGGGCAAGAGCATTCCACGCGCTTGCCCGATAAGGTTTTGATGAGTTTTGTTTTTGGAGTGATATATGAGCGATAAGAAGGGTTTTGTCACCGGCGTGAACGGCAATATGGTGAATGTGAGCTTCACCGGCAGCGTTATCAAGAACGAGGTGGGCTATATCCATGTCGGTCGCGACAGGTTGAAGGGCGAGGTGATCCGTATAAACGGGGACACCGCCAGCATGCAGATCTACGAGATGACAAACGGCATCAAGGTGGGAGATGAGGTGGAGTTCACCGGAGAGCTTCTTTCCGTTGAATTGGGCCCGGGGCTTCTCACTCAGGTGTACGACGGTCTGCAGAATCCTCTGCCTGATCTTGCACAGAAGTGCGGCTTCTTCCTTCAGAAGGGCGTGTATCTCGACCCGATTCCCAATAAGGACTGGGAATTTACTCCGCTTGTGGGGGTGGGCGACAAGGTGCGTCGTTCCGATGCCGTCGGCAGCGTTCCCGAGGGGCTGTTCAAGCATCAGATCATGGTGCCGTTCGGTCTTGAGGGTGAGTGGACCGTGAAGTCGATTGTAAAGAAAGGCGTGTACAATGTGCGTGACACGGTCTGCACAATCGAGAACGAGAAAGGTGAGACACGGGATCTCACAATGGTGTTTTCCTGGCCTGTGAAGCGGGCTGTCAAGTGCTACAAGGAGCGTCTGCGACCGGATGAGACGCTTATCACCAAAATTCGTTGTATAGACACGTTCCTGCCTGTGGCAAAGGGGGGCACGTTCTGTGTCCCGGGACCTTTCGGCGCAGGAAAAACGGTTCTTCAGCACATGGAAGCAAAGAACGCGGAAGTGGATATAGTCATTGTTGCCGCATGCGGCGAGCGTGCCGGTGAGGTTGTCGAGGTGCTGAAGGAGTTCCCCGAGCTGACCGACCCCAAGACGGGGCGGAGCCTGATGGAACGCACAATCATAATCTGCAATACATCCTCGATGCCTGTCGCAGCCCGTGAAGCGTCCGTTTATACAGCCATCACCATGGCGGAGTACTATCGGCAGATGGGGCTTGACGTGCTTCTTCTTGCTGATTCCACAAGCCGCTGGGCGCAGGCAATGCGTGAGATGTCAGGCCGCCTGGAGGAAATTCCGGGCGAAGAGGCGTTCCCCGCATATCTGGAATCGTACATTGCCGCTTTCTACGAGAGGGCAGGCAAGGTGCGCCTCCGCGACGGCCGCGTCTCTTCTGTGACGGTCGGAGGCACGGTGTCGCCGGCGGGCGGAAACTTTGAGGAGCCTGTCACCCAAGCAACGCTGAAGGTTGTGGGAGCTTTCCATGGGCTTTCCCGCGAGAGGTCCGATGCCCGCAAATATCCGGCAATCCATCCCCTGGAGTCATGGTCGAAATATACAGGGATCGTTGATATGGAGCGTGTGAACAAGGCCCGATCCATTTTGATACGCAGCAACGAGATAAATCAGATGATGCGCGTGGTGGGCGAGGAAGGCACCTCCAGCGGCGACTATATCGTATATCAGAAGGGCGAGCTCCTCGATGCGGTCTACCTTCAGCAGAACTCGTTCGACCCGATTGACGCCGCGGTGAGCCCGGAGCGGCAGAAATACACTTTCGACGTGCTTTACGACATTCTTATGTCCGATTTCAGGATAGACGACAAGCGGGAGATACGCTCGTTCTTCAATCAGGTGCGCCAGGCGTTCCTTGACTGGAATAACACCGAGTGGAACAGCGATGCGTTCAGCGCGCAGCAGAAGGTTTTGGAAGATCTGTATAAAGGCAAGGCGAGCGCTTGAGGGAGGGTGAGAAGTTGCAGAAGGTATATACAAAGATAGAGTCGATTGTCGGGAACGTTGTGACTGTCCGCGCTGCCGGGGTTCGCAACGGGGATCTCGCGATGGTAGGTAAGAGCTTTGCGAACGTGATAAAGCTTGACAAGGATCTTGTTTCCCTTCAGGTTTTCGCGGGTGCTCAGGGTGTTTCCACCACAGACCCGGTGAAATTTCTGGGGCGCGAGATGCAGGTCTCCTATTCCGACGCCTTGCTGGGGCGTGTTTTCAGCGGATCGGGCGTTCCGATGGACGGAGGCCCGGCTCTCACAGAGAATATGATAGACATCGGCGGTCCGTCGGTGAATCCTGCCCGGCGAATTGTGCCGAAGAACATGATTCGCACCGGAATACCGATGATAGATGTGTTTAACACCCTGGTTGAGAGCCAGAAGCTCCCGATTTTCTCAGTGTCCGGAGAACCGTACAACGCGCTTCTTGCGCGGATTGCCATGCAGGCGGAGGTGGATGTCATCATTTTGGGCGGCATGGGGCTGAAGTACGATGACTTCCTTTTCTTCCGCGACACTCTGGAGAAGAGCGGCGCAATGAGCCGGACGATAATGTTCATTCATACGGCAAGCGACCCCACTGTTGAGTGCACTCTTGTGCCGGACATGTCGTTGGCGGTAGCCGAGCGGTTTGCTTTGGACGGCAAGAAGGTCCTGGTGCTTCTCACCGACATGACAAACTTCTGCGACGCGCAGAAGGAGATGGCAATCACGATGGAGCAGGTGCCGAGCAACCGCGGCTATCCCGGAGACCTTTACAGCTGCCTTGCCTCCCGCTATGAGAAGGCGGTCGACTTCGAGGGGGCGGGAAGTCTTACGATTCTCGGAGTCACCACTATGCCGGGCGACGATGTGACGCATCCCGTGCCTGATAACACCGGATACATCACAGAGGGGCAGTATTACCTGAATGGCGGACATATCGAGCCGTTTGGCAGCCTGTCCCGTCTGAAACAGAACGTGAACAAGGACACGCGGAGCGATCACCGCGCCCTGATGGATGGTATGATCAAGCTCTACAGCTCATACAAGGAGAGCCTTGAGAAAAAGTCGATGGGATTCTCGATGAGCGAGTGGGACGAAAAGCTCCTGAAATACGGCGCTCTCTTCGAGGCACGGCTGATGGATCTTTCGGTGAACATCCCGCTGGAGGAGGCGCTTGACCTCGGTTGGAAAATCCTCGCGGAGTGTTTCGAGCCTAACGAGACAGGTCTCAAGTCGGATCTTATCAAGGAACGCTGGCCGAAGTAAGGGGGGCTTATGGCTGTAAAGCTTACAAAGAACGAACAGAAAGCCCAGAAAGACTCTTTGAAGCAGTTTGAGCGATACTTGCCAACCCTCCAGCTGAAAAAACAGCAGCTCCAGATGGTGATAATGCGGATTCAGAGCGACTGTGAGGCAAAGCGCGTCGAACGCGAGGCCCAGGTTGAAGCGCTGTCCGAATGGATTGCCGTTTTCGCCGAGAACACAATCTTTCCGGACGCTCTGAAGATAGAGAATCTGGTGAAGCCGGACAGGGTTTTGAGCACCACGGAGAACGTCGCGGGTGTGAATATCCCCGTGTTCAAAGAGCTGACCTTCAAAGAGATCCGGTATAATCCCGAGGATTACCCTTTGTGGGTGGACGAGGCGCTTGTGAAGCTGCGGGACATCGCGCAGACGGACGCTCTTCTGAAGGTGCTCGAGGAGCAGGTGAGGCTTCTGGAGAAGGAGCTTCGCACCACCAGCCAGAGGGTGAACCTCTTTGAAAAGGTGAAGATTCCCGAGGCACGGGAGAACATACGAGTCATTGGGATTTATCTCGGCGACCAGCAGACATCAGCCGTGGTCCGGGGCAAGATTGCAAAGAAGAAGCTGCAGGGGAGGGCGTCATGATCGAAAAGATGAAGATGGTCGGAATCCTCGCCGCAAGCAGCGGAAAAGAGACAATGCTCCGCTCGCTGAGGGAGCTCGGAATCTTACATATCGCAGAGAAGGCAGCCCCAACGGGGGCAGCAAGCGAGAGGTTTTCAGAGCTCTCGAAAATGGAGATGGTTTTGTCCGAGTATGCTTCTTCCGGCAAGGCTGCCGGGAGCGGAAAGGCTGCAAAGACTTCAAAAAGTGGAGCATCCAAAAAAACCGGGAAAGACGAATCCGGACGGCAAATTCTTTCTGATGAAGAATTTGCGCGTCTGCATAAACGCGTGACGGCGGCGTACGAATCAAAGAAAACGCTGACAGATTCTCTGTCCCGAGTCTCGCTTCAGCTGGAGGCAGTATCTCCGTGGGGAGATTTCGACCCTGCCGATGTCCGCGCTTTGCGGGAAGCCGGCTATGAGATTCATTTCTACCGAGTGGGTAAGTCGGAGCTCTCCCGCCTGAAGAAGGATGATTCGATAAAGTATATCCGGCTGAATCCTGTGGACAAGATGGACACTGTCGCCGTTCTGGGATCCGGATTGGACTCTTCCTGGCCCGTTGTGGAGTTCGAAGTCCCAGAGACGGGAGCCGCAGGGTTGCGGGACAAGATTTCCTCCTGCCGGGCTGATCTCGAGAAGGCGGAGGAGACTCTGAGAGAGGCTTCCCGCGACATAGACAGCTACAAGGCACAGATTTTGAAGGCTAAGAACGAGCTTCTGTTCTCCGAGGCGAGCGGTGCCGTTCAAGACGACGGAGGGGTTGTTTTTATAACAGGATACATCCCTGAGGCGGACATTTCCCGTTTCAAGGAATGCGCCCGCTCATCGTCGTGGGCATACGCCATTGACGAAGTCGCAGACGATGACGACAAGGTTCCTACAAAGGTGCGGTACAACAAGGTTACAAGCCTCATGAAGCCTGTTTTTGGGATTCTCGGCACTGTTCCCGGATACCGCGAGAGCGACATCTCGTTCTGGTTCCTCTGCTTTTTCAGCCTTTTCTTCGCGATGATTATAGGAGACGCGGGCTATGGCTGCCTGTTCCTCCTCGCCGCGATAGGACTGAACGTGAAGTCGAAGAAATTCACGGATGCCGTTCTCTTGCTTTATGTGCTCAGCATCGCGAACATAGCGTGGGGCTGCGTCACAGGCACATGGTTCGGCCTTGAAGGAGCAATGAAGATTCCCCTTCTGAAAGGAATGGTGATTCCAGCCATTGCGAACTATCCACAGTATTTCGGTGTGAGCGCCGCCGCCCAGCAGAACAACATAATGAAGTTCTGCTTTATAATCGGGACGGTTCAGCTCTCCCTTGCCTGTATTCTGAACGTGAAGCACAAGGTTCCGAAGAAGGATCTGTCCTTTGTGGCGGATATTGGGTGGTTGTGTACGATTAACGCGCTATACTATGTGGTTCTGCTTCTCGTGCTGAACGAGACGGTGAATGTAAAGACATGTTTTGCGGTTGTCGGAATCGGCTTCCTGCTTGTGGTTTGTTTTGGCGGAATGGCTCCGGGCTTGCCTTTCGGGAAAGGTCTGAAGGCCGGTCTCGGAGGGGCGTTCACCACGTTTCTCGATACGATTTCCGCGTTCGGCAATGTGATGAGCTATATCAGGCTGTTCGCCGTCGGGCTTGCGAGCCTTGCAATTGCGCAGAGCTTTAACGATATGGCTTTGTCTCTTTCCGGACCATTGAAGGCGGCTGGGATTGTTGTCTTTGTGATAGGTCATGCGCTGAACCTTGTGATGGGGCTTTTGTCCGTTGTTGTGCACGGCGTGAGGCTTAACCTACTGGAATTTTCGGGGCAGCTCGGAATGGAATGGAGCGGGATTAAGTACGAACCGTTCAGGATGCTGCGGAAATGACCGCCGCGCGGACCATGTTCTTTCAGGGCTTGGTGTTGATGGCATGATCTTGCGCTGTTGTGTGAGCGACTGCCGCGCGGGGGCCTTGCAGCCTGCTTTGTCCGGGACGGGACCCCGCGTGTTGACAAAATAGCGTAAAAATGTAGTATTTAATAGGAGAGATAAAAATGAGCAGTATTCAGTTTATCGGAATGGCGGCAGCGTTGGGTCTGTCCGCAATGGGGTCCGCCTTCGGTGCGGGATTTGCGGCTCTTTCGTCGGTTGGTGCCTGGAAAAAGTGCTATGCGAACGGTAAGCCGGCTCCGTTTATCATGATTGCGTTCTCGGGTGCTCCCCTGACACAGACGATTTACGGCTTCCTGTTGATGAATTTCATCTCCAGCGCCGTGGCTGCCGGTGCGGCTCCGATGCTTGCGATGTTCACCGGTATTTTCGGCGGCATGGCAATAGGGCTTTCGGCGTTCTTCCAAGGAAAGGTCGCCGCGGCAAGTGCCGACGCTTTGGGCGAGACCGGAAAAGGAACTGCGAACTATTTCATAGTGATAGGAATCATAGAAACGGTTGCGTTGTTCACCTTGGTGTTCAGCCTGCTGCTTTTACAGTAAATTCTTAAACCAACCTTTAACGGTTGGTTTTTTTTTGAGTTTCGGCGAATATAGGCACCGTCTATTTCACCGCTTGCTTGGCCTGTACCGTAGTACTATGCCTCGCTCGCGGTCTCATATCCGGCACCTCTCTTCGCCTCAACGGAGTTTCGGCGAATATAGGCACCGTCTATTTCACCGCCCGCCCTTATATCCGGGCGCGGCGGGACGCCGGGAGCGCGGGCTTGCCGTTCATGCCACCGCCCCTGGGTGCGGCTTCGCGACTGTTACACGCCTATTGCCGAAAAAACAGGAATCAGCTATTGCAATCGGGTGCCGGTCGGTTCCCTTTCATTCTGATAGGTTTCGGATTCGAAAAGGAGAACACAGGTGCCTGTAAGGGAGAATACATGGATTTGGTTTACAAAATTGACGACAAGCCGCCTTTCCGGAGTTTGGTTGTGCTTGCATTCCAGCAGCTTTTGGCAATCATTGCAGCCACGATTGCCGTGCCAGCGATAGTGGGGAACGGACTTACCGCATCCGCCGCCCTCTTCGGTGCTGGAGCGGGGACGATGGTCTACCTGCTCTTTACCCGGTTCAGAAGCCCTGTGTTCCTTGGCTCGTCGTTTGCCTTCATCGGCAGCATGTTCGCGGCCTTTGCAGGCGGAGTTTCGATGACTCTGGGCTTTGCGGGGCTAATAATCGGTGCGCTTATCGCGGGTCTCGTGTACCTGGTTCTCGCAATTGTGGTGAAAATCTCCGGAACTGGATGGATTGACCGGATGATGCCCGCCGTTGTCATCGGACCCACGGTTGCGATAATCGGTCTGTCCCTCGCGGGAAACGCTGTGTCAGACTCGCTTCGGGGAGACACTTCCGGCGCCAATCAGTATATAGCATTGATTTGCGCGCTATTTACTCTGTTTGCGATAATCAACTCTTCGGTCTATGGCAAGAGGACGCGGCTCACACCGTTCATTGTCGGAATTGCTTACGGCTACGTTCTGGCTCTGATTCTCACCCTTGTGGGGCGAAGCAACGGTAACGCGAGTCTTCTCATCATGGATTTCGAGACCTTCAAGGGCTTTGCACCGGAAGGCGGGTTCCGTCTCTTCTCTGTGCCTGACTTTGTCTTTGCCAAAGGACTCAGGGGCTTCAAGGAGTTGACTCCGGTGTATCTCGGAACGATATTTGTGGCATATGCCCCTGTGGCGTTTGTCACATTTGCCGAACATCTGTCCGACCACATAAATCTTTCTACAATCATCGGCAAAGATCTGACGAAAGATCCCGGATTGCATAACACTCTGATGGGCGACGGGGTAGGCAGTTTTGTTGGGGCGTTCTTCGGTGGATGTACCAATACTACATACGGTGAAAGCGTGGCATGTGTGGCGATAACGGGCAACGCAAGTGTGCGGACAATTCTATGCACGGCTTTCATGGCAATCATCATATCGTTCATAAACCCGATAATTGTGGTGCTGGATTCTATTCCGGCCTGCGTCATGGGTGGTACATGTATAACGCTATACGGTTTTATCGCTGTTTCCGGCCTGAAGATGATAAAGAATGTTGACTTGAACGATAACGGTAACCTCTTCACAGTGTCCACGATTCTTATAGCGGGCATTGGTGGGATGACCCTGAAATTCGGCAGGATCACCCTCACGGAGGTGGCATCTGCCCTGATACTAGGCATCCTGGTGAATGCTTTTGCTCATCTTGGGAAAAGAAAGGGCGAAAAGCAAAACTGAAACAGTGGATTGTATGAGAAA
>CAMKPI010000018.1 GCA_946414625.1 uncultured Spirochaetaceae bacterium
GATTATGTCTCCGGAGGCGTCGATATTCGCCTGAGCCACAAAAGAATCCATCTTTCCGTTCTCTGTGAGGGTCTTTATAATCTCGTTCACCCGCGGAATAATCTGGCTGCCCTTTTTGGATATAGCAACATTGCCTGACTGGCTGTAAGGCACATCGAGGGCCGCGGTCAACTGGGAATAGTTGCGAGCATAACTCTCCGCAACGGCTTTCTCAATATACGCGCCATCAAGTTTCCCGTTGAGAACCTCCGGGATGATATCCGTCACCTTGGTGAGCTTCACGATGTCCGCCTTGGGGCTGTACTGCTCGGCAAGGTCGACCTGGATGGCACCGGTCTGAACTCCAAACTTATACATGGGATTGTTCGTGGCCTCAAGAGTGGGGAACTTTGCCTTGTTCGATGTCAGGCACACGAAGCACTGCCCCGCTTTGTAATAGATGTCGGACAAGTCCACAACCTCCGCCCTCTCGGGAGTCGGGCTGAAACCGGAGATTCCAAGATCCACATTGCCCATCTGAACCTCGGCGATGATTCCGTCGAAATCCATCGGGATCACCTCAAGCTTCAGACCCAACTCGTCAGCGACAGCCTGTGCAAAAGCCATATCGAAACCGGCGAGCTGCGGTTTTCCGTCTACAATCTTGTAGAACTCGTACGGAGCGTAGTCCGGGCTTGTCGCCACAGTGAGAACGCCGGGCTTTACAGTCCTGATTCCGCTGTTCGCGACACCGGATTCTTTATTGCCGGCGGCAAACACACAGAACGCGGCTGCCAGCACCATCAAAATCACAAAAATTCTTTTCATTCTTATTTCCCCTTTTCCTGACATCCCTGCTCTTCCGTGATTCATAATATCCGGAGGGCAAAGAGCCGGAGACTTTGTTCATATAAGCAGAAACCGATACTGACTATTTCGTTTCGCGGATTTCATTATGCAAAACCGCGCGAAAACCGCACCGCTCGGCTTCAGTCGACAAAACAGATTTTACATATTTATGCAGAATTGTAAAGTGGTTCTGCTGTTTTTCTGCAATTATTTTCAGTTTTGTGTATATTTATTCATCTAAAGAGTTGCACTAATCGTCCCCGGAATCGTCATTTTCCCCATTTCAGCCCGGCGGGTAAGCGCGACACCGCTGCACAGGATCATGCGCCCGGTACCCCGCGGTCGAAAGCATCGATACACATACTCTGAAAATGGACGACACCGCTGTGCCAATTCATACACCGGAGCCCCGCGGGTAAGCGCGACACCGCTATTCCGGATCATGCGCCTGGTACCCGGCTGTCGAAAGCGTCGTTACACGCGCTCTGAAAATGGACGGAGACACTCTGCCGGAACACCCGGCCGTAACCCGGCGAGCACATCTATATGCTGTTCTTTTCGCTGTTATCCGCGTCGGATAAGGTCGACCCATTGGAAAAACCCACCTTCTCGCCATCCTTGCCTGCTATCTCAACGTATCTGTTCAGAATCTCGGCCGCTTCCTCTCTCCTGTCTGTTTTCGCGAGGGCAAGCGCATAGTTGTACATTGCTTTGAGCGTGGCGGGATGAGTTTCACCAAGGATTTTGCTGGAGGAGGAATATATCTGCGCGTCGGTGAGGCAAGCCTTCTCGTTCATTCCGGCAGCCCACATCTGTTCGCTCATCTCGTTAAGAGCGTCCAGAGCCGTGATGAAATCAATGAAATCCTGCTTTGCGTCCTCGCCTGGGCGGGGAATCTGCGGCGCTTTTTCCGCTTTCACCGCTTCCGTCGCCTTGGCCGCTTCCGTCTCTTCCTGCGCCCTCGCCGTTCCCTGCGCTTCCGACGATCCCATCGCCTTCACCACTTCCGGCGATTTCACCGCTTCCTCAGCTTCCCGCACAGACTCATCGTCCAAAATCGAGAACCTGTACAATTCAAGCCCCGTTCGCGCGTATTCCTCCTGCAGCTCACTATCCGGAAAAGTTCCCAGATCAAGCTGGAAACGCATATCCACTATCTTTCTCTCCGCATCGGCGCGATCATCTGCCCGGTAGGTCCTCTCCGCATCGGTTTGCAGATTTTTCAAAACAATCCTCATAAAAGCAGCTCCTGAAAAAGCAAATCACAGCCGTCCTAGGCTTTCTAAAAAAACCAGAGCACACAGCGCCGGCTTGGTTTTCTCCGTCAGATCCGGTTATTTCAGCCTGACATACGTCTTACCTCCGCCTCCGTCCTCGGGAAGCGCCGAAGAAAACGACTCCACCAGATTGTTGCGATTGAGATATTCCCGGATGCCTCTCAAAAGCACTCCCTCGCCATAGCCATGAATCACCGAAAACTCCCTCACTCCGCGGAGAATACACGCCTCTATCTCGTCGTCCATCGCGGAGAGCGCCTCCTCCAGCCTGAAGCCCCGGACATCCAGCACAAGCCGGGCGTGGATGCCGCCGAGAGATTCGTCAAGAGTATATGAGGCACCCACGGCGGTGATTCCGGCAGCGCCTTCATGGGAGCCTCCGACGGATGAAGAGCCTCGTGTTCCGTGCCGGGAAACAGGACCGGAGACTCCGCCCAGCATTCCGCCGGACGCTCTCCGCCCGGCCGGCACCGTCAATTCAGATTCTTTGAGAGTAAAGCGCATAGATCCTATCGCCACATTCCAAAGCCCGCGTCCGGCAGCGCCCAGGATGGTGCCCTCCCTCTTGTTCTTGCCGCACAGCACATCCATTCCCGCCTCGAGGACAACATTCTCGGGAGAGGCTTCCATTTTGGACATCTCCGCGTTCATCACGGCTTCCTTCTCCCTTAGAACCTCTTCTCTCCGCTCTTCCAGAACCTCGCCCAGCCTCCGCGTTTCGGCCTTTACACGGGCTGTCTTCTCGCGGGTAATCTCCCCTTCGCGCAACTCACGCACAAGATTCTCCAGCCGTGACCTCTCAGAACGGACAAATCCCTCATACTTCGCATACAAGTCTCCTTTCAGACCTGCCTGGTAGACATCGAGGAAGCGAAGCTTCTCTTCCAGATCCTTGTTTTTTGCATCCAATTCCTTCAGCTTCCCAGAAAGAACCTTGCCTTTTTCATCAGCCTCTCGGCGCTTTTCCTCCAGACTTCGTATGATGGAGCTGATCTTCACAGCCTCGCGACCAAGATATTTTCTTGCAGATGCCACCACCTGGCGCGGCAGACCCATCCTCCGGGCAGTCTCTATGGCGTAGCTCTCCCCGGACTCTCCGCTGATAAGCCGGAACGTCGGCTTCCCTGTCTTTTCGTTGAATTCCATCGAGGCATTGAGAACGCCTCCCGCAGCGTATGCGTAGTGCTTCAGCACACCGTAGTGACTCGTTACAAAGGTGATTCCGGCGTGGCTCATGGAATATTCCAAAACCGCCCTCGCAAGAGCAGCGCCCTCTGCGGGGTCTGTTCCGCTGCCCAGCTCGTCGAAAACAACCAAAGACGACGGAGTTAGCTCTTTCAGTATACTGCTCTGTTCCTTCAGGTGCGCGCTGAACGTGGAAAGCCCTGCCTCTATGCTCTGCTCGTCCCCGATGTCGGTAAACACCCGGTCGAAAATAGGTAGGGACGAACCCTCCAAAAGGGGAGCGTGACCGCAGATTTGGTTGAGCAGAGAAAACAATGCAACCGTCTTTATTGTCACTGTCTTGCCGCCGGCATTAGGTCCTGAAACAACCACCGCCCGACAGCCGGAAGGCACCCTTATATCCACAGGAACGCAATGCTCGCGAAGTAGCGGATGCCTTGCCTGGATAAGATTTATTGAAAAATCCGGATTCCCTGTTTCATATTCAGTGTCGAAGTCTTGTCTTTGATTCGGCTCTTTTTCCTGTCCCTGCCCGGATTCGGCAACACGGGAAGGCTCTCCTTTACAGATTTCTTCCGCGTTCTTTTCCGAACGCAGAATAGCCTCGGCACCCCCTTCAGAGGCGTCATCGCGCGGGCTAGGCTGACACGCAGCCCCGTCCCTTTGGATCCCAAAGACATCCCTAGCGGCTCCCACGCTCGCGTCCGCTCCGCTACTTGCATCGCGAGAGTCCGTCGAACACGCAGCAATTGATTTATCCGAATAAAGGGCTGCCTGCCGGGCATCCCCGGCGGTACCCGATAAATTCCCAGAGGCGTCATCGCGCGGGCTGGTCTGACACGCAGCCCCGTCTCTCTGGATCCCAAAGGCATCCACAGCGGCGCCCGCGCTCGCGTCCCTACGCGCCTGATGTTGTTGAGAGCCAGCGGACACTTGATCCCCAGCGGCTCCCACGCACGCATCTGCTCCGCTTCCGTCATCGCGGACGTGCTGACGCCGATGCTTCACATCACCCAAAGCGTCCGCTCGCGTATCCGCGCCTCCACGACCACTCTCCGGTGCGCTCCACACAGACAAAAGTACAGGAACGCATTTCCATGCCTCCGCCCAGGATGCAAACGAATACAGCCAGTCCGCTTCCTCAAGTCGCGACTCAAGTGCCTTCAAACCGGTAAGATGATCCCTCACAGACTGGGTCAGTCGGGAAAGGAGACGGGTCTTCTCTATCTGGATCTCCTGAAACGCCATCTCAACTTCATTGTTGATCTTTGCCAGGGTATAAGGCTCCATGAAAACGGTGGCTCCTGTCTGGGACACGCTTTGAACAATTCCGTCCACCTGTCCGTGCATTTCCCTCTTCACCGGAATCAAAAGCCTGCCGGAGCGCAGAACCGCCGCATCACTGTTCACGACGGAGATATTCTTCCCGATGTAATCCCGGGCAAAATCCGCCCTTCGGGCACGCATACGCTCCGCTTTCTTTATCAATTCGCGCAGAGTCGGATAGGTTTCCCTCACCTCGCCGTCCTCGCCCACTACGTCTGGAATCTCCTTACCGAGGAGTGCCAGCGAGGCGTCTACAGCAGGGAATACATCATCTAGTTTTTTTCCTTGATCCCGAGACAAAGCCTCTCCGGTGACATGAGGAGCCGACAGGACCCGACGCAGGGATTCGGCACTATGAATAAACCTCGCAATATCGCAGAGCGCGGCTCCATCCAACGGGGAAGAGGGCTGCTTTTTCAGATAATCAAACACAGGCGAGAGAGGAGGAAAGCTTTCGGCATAGAAGCCCATATCCCTCGCCGCGGAGACCGCATTTCGCATTTCCCGGACAAGGCGCTGCCGCTCCAGGTATTTATCACGCTTCCAAACAGGTCTGGAACGCCTCACGCTCTCTGCGCCCCTCTCCGAAAGAGAGTGCCGCGCAACGTCCGAAAGAACCTTGTCCAACTCCAAATCCTTGGAAACCTTTGAAAAACTCATTTGCGCTTCCCGCTCCTAAGATAAGCCGGGCTCCTGGACTGCATATCTTCCACCATGCTCACGTAACTATAGTATCTATCAGAATTTATCTCCCCCATTTCGACCGCACGCTTCACAAGGCAATCCTCTTCGTCAATATGGAGGCACGACTCGTAAGGGCATTTGCATGACTCAAACTCCGGGAAAGCAGACCGGACGCGGAGAATATCGTCATGGGGCGGCGAAATCTCCCGGAACCCAGGTGTGTCGATCAGACGGAAGCCTTCGGAAGGCCAGGACGCCGACTCCAGCATAATCGCATGATTCGTCGTATGCCTGCCCCTGTTGTATTTTCCGCTGACCTCCCCGGTTTTCTGGCTTGTCCCGAGGACTGCGTTCACCAGGCTGCTTTTTCCGACGCCGCTCTGACCTATCACCGCAGTAGTCCTACCCTGAAGCAAACCTCGCAATGTGTCGACATTCTCCCCTGTCTTTGCGGAGACTCTCACAGTCCGAAAGCCAAGCCTGCCATAAAGCCGGAACCGCTCCTCCTCAACTCTCGTGAGCATCATGTCACACTTGTTCATGCAGACCACTACATCCACGCCCTGGGCGCAAGCCACAACACGATCCACAAAGCGCGGTCTGAAAGGAGGACTGTCAATTGAGCACACACAAAGAATCTGATCCATGTTTGCACAGATTGTCTGATTCAGGAACCTCTTCACGTTCCAGCGGGCAAACGAGCTTCTCCGGCTGTTTCTTTCCAAAAGGAGGCCTTCAGTCTCGCTCACAGCCTCGAAAAGAACCCTGTCCCCGACCACAATCGGGTTGTACTCACCCTCAAGAATAGCCAGGCGTTTTCCCTTGATACGGACGCTGAACAAGTCCCCGCTGTCCGTTTTCACAGAGTAGATATTGTTTATCGAACGGTATACCGTACCAAACAGGGTCATAACAACCTCGCTGCCCCGCACCGGGGGTACAAGTCTTTGCTCATCCTCACGCCGCACCACTTTTTTGCAATCGAAGAAGATAATCGCGACAAAAAAACATCGGCCGAGATGCCGGTTCTCTCTCGCCGCGCATCAGATGACAGAAGGAACCCGCGCCACAAAAAGCATTGCCCCGTAGATAATCATATGCACTGAGAAGCGACACTCAAATCCCCGGATACAAACATTCGCTTCGCAGAGGCTTGCATTCTCTCTCTAGGCCGGAGATTGTACAAGCCGCCGAAACACAAGCCTTCATCGCTCGGGGCTTTAATCTTTGCATCACACAAGACAGAGACCCGAAAACAGCCGCGCCAAATCACGAGCGGGATTCCTCAGAACGAAGAAAATCACTGAACCGGGCGGGTACAGGCGCGGTGAAGCGCATCTTCTCCCCAGTGGCTGGATGAAGCAGCTCCAGGCTGTAAGCATGAAGCATTAGAGAGCAATCTCCAAACCTGTACGGCCGCCTGTTGTAAATCTCATCCCCCAGGATAGGATGACCTATGCTTTTCATGTGCACACGGATCTGGTGGGTGCGCCCTGTGTAGATCCTGATTCTGACAAATGCATAGCCCCGCATCTGCGTCTGTACATGATAATGGGTCTTTGCGGGCTTGCCATGAGTCTGCGAGACGGCAAACCGCTTCCTGTCGTGCGGATCCCGGGCAATAAAGCCCTCGATAAAACCGTCCTGTTCAGCAAAAAAACCTTCAGCAAGGGCGTAGTAGACCTTCCTGACCTCTCTGTTCTGGAACTCCTCAGACATTCTTGCAAGGGATGAGGGATTCAGGGCAATTACCATCACACCGCTGGTGTCCCTGTCCAGTCTATGGACAATTCCCGGACGCGGCAATTCACCGCATTCGTCTGTCCCTGACGGGATCCCTCCCGCCAGAGCCGACATCCTCTCCACAAAATCCGCTCCGTAACGATGCGCCAGGGCATTGACAACGGTACCCCGATAGTTTCCCGCACCCGGATGGACAACCATTCCCTGCTCCTTGTTTATAACAAGAATGTCGTCATCCTCATAAAGGATTTTCAGGGGAATGTCCTCTCCCACAACCACTGGCGGCGCCGCTGACTTATATTTCAGCGATACCTCGTCCATAGGGCTCACAATGTCGCTTTTTTTCGAGATCTTTCCGTTTATCGTGATTATCTGCCCCGGGCTACCCAACGCGCTGCGGGACAATTCCGGAATGTGGCGACTGAGAAAAACATCAACCCTGCACGGAGAGCTATCCTCTTCTACCACAAAGAAATACTCTTTACAATCCGCCATCGCTGCCTTCGCCCGAAGCGCTCCACCGCCTCATCATATCATCATATACAGAGGCTCACGCATCATGAGCCCGGTTTTTGCTGTGATAAGGTGCATTTCTGCCACATCACACAGTGCTCACGCATATTGAGCCCGGTTTTTGCTGTGATAAGGTGCATTTCTGCCACATTACACACAGTGCTCGCGCATCACGAGCCTGCCCAGCCCCGAACCGAACCGCCCGATCCGGGTCCGAATCCGCCTATTCGATTATTCGCGGTCGCGGCTGAGGAGCCCGATGATTATGTCAAGAACGACCACCCCTGCCGCCACACCGGCAGATATCCCAAGTTTCTCACCGAAAGACAGGTCTTTATCCATTGCATCAGTTATAATGCTTGTAAACGGATACGCAATCGGGATGGCTCCGAAGAATATGATCTCGCTTCGACGCAAACCTAGCGACCATTTCGGAAACTCCGACTCGTCGTAGGGCTCCGCCTGCGACATATCCAACGCAAACAGAGGTGCAGCAAGGCATACAATCAAGATGATCGCGACAAATTTCCTAAACATCGTATTTGCGTTCCCCGAACAGCATCGTCCCGATCCTAACCTCCGTGGAGCCCTCCTCAACGGCAATCTCCCAATCTCCAGACATGCCCATCGACAGAGTATCGAACTGTGGGTAATCTTTTTTCAGGGCGTCGAAAAGCACCTTCAGCCTCCGAAACGCCTCGCGTGTTCGCGCAGTCTTCCTATCCGGGTCGGCGTCCAAAGGTCCCACTGTCATCAGCCCCCTCACAACGATGTTCTGCAGATCCCTTGATTCCCGGAGGCAGTCCAAAAGATCATCCTCCGTCGCAAAGCCGCTCTTTGACGCCTCTCCGCTTGTGTTCAGCTCAAGAAGAACGTCCATTCTTTTCCCAATGCGGGAACAAGAGGCATCTATCTTCCGAAGAAGGGCTGCAGAATCGACGCTCTCGATCATGTCTACAAGAGGAACCACCCGGTTCACCTTGTTGGACTGAAGGTGCCCTATCATATGGAGCTCCAAGTCGGACGGACGATTACAAGTCCTCCCGTCCTCCGCGGCAAATTTCTGTACAATTTCCTGCAGATGGTTCTCTCCGAAAAGGCGCTGCCCCATGCCATACATGGCAAGGACCTCTTCGCTCGTATGCAGCTTGGACACAGCCATAAGCCTCACGCGCCCCAAAGTGGATGTCAATCTGTCAAGAGCGTCTTTGGTAATCACAATTAACCCTTCGCTTGCACACCGGTCTCAGAGAGAGATCCTTTTCTGTCGAAATAGAAGGCGGCAAAGGCAGACTCCAGATACGGAGCCAGGAACAGAAGACCAATGCCGCAAGTCACAATGCAGAGAAGAAGCCAACCGATGAAAGTCAGACAGAGATATACGTAATCCCACTTATGGCCTTTCATGAGGTGTTTGCTCCGATCAATCGCCTCACGAGCCTTCAAATCGGGATTCTCCGCAAGGACGTATTTAGCCTGGGAATAATTTATTGCGGCGATGATACCCGGGATGATAAACAGCAGCGACCAGAGGAACGTCTTGATCCCAATAAGGATTTCCAGCCAGAAGCATCTCCAAAGCTTCCCCATCATGCTGAAAGCCGCTCCCTTCTCCGCCTTTCCGTTCCTGAAAAGCGAGATGAAATATTTCTTCATGCCTACAGAAATTGGTGCCTTAAGAATACCGGCAATAATAGCCAGAACAAGGAGCACCAAGCCCGCTACGTCCATTCCAGATGGAACCTCTCCGTCGGAATTGAGACCCAAAACCGCGCTCGTCAGATGCAAAAAGACAGAGGATAACCCCATCAGTACGCAAACAAGAAGGCAAAACCAGAACGCCTTCCAATATCCGCCTTTCAACGCTTTCCTTGCCGAAGCGCGCAATTCCTTTGCTTCCATAACTACTCTCCTATTTAACAAGTATTAAAAATCAAATTCTACAACGAGCATGATGATGCGCCGAAGCGCCCTGCCTTCCGCGACATCGCTTAGTCGCCACTCCGGAGCATTCAGATCGCAAACTCAACCGTCGCAACCGGAGGCTGCATCGCACCCAGAGGCATGCTCGCCCACATTAAGGCGCCGTACTCAAGCATCGAGCCCGACACCTCACCTCATTATAGCACAAAAAAACCTGCAAATATACCACGGCTTCAGGCTATACGAATAAACAACACATGCGCACCGGCAGGAAGCGTATTTCATTCAACGTGCCGACCCTTCCCACAGGTTCGTTCGCATCCGTGCGCACCGGCAGGGGGCGTTCTGAATTCAACCCTTAAGAGCGCGCATCAGAGCAAGCATTCCGCCGGCAGACAACTCTTCCGCACGGGCTTTTTCGCTGAAACCTATCTCTTCCAGGGCTTTAGAGACCTTTTTCGCCTCAAATCCTTCCGTCTTCAGATTGTTCACAACGGTCTTTCGACGCGACGAGAAGATCTTCCTGAGAAATACCATGAAAACACGCGCCTCCGCTTCCGGCACCAGAGATTCCTTCCGACGCTCCATCACTACAACAGAGCTCTCAACATCCGGGGACGGCCAAAACGAAGACCTGGATATCACAAAAGCCTCATGGCAGAGGTAATCCAGCGATGTAAGCACACTGAAACTGCTGTATAATTCCGAATTCGGAACGCTGCAGATCCGCTTCACAACATCTCTTTGCAGCGTAAAAACCATCCTCTGCGGCAAAACCCGCTCCTGTATCATCCGAGCGATAAAAACAGAGCCTATGTTATACGGCAGGTTGGAGCAGACCGCATCCGGGACACCGCTTTTCACGTACTCTTCCTTAAAATTCTTCAGCACGTCTCCTTCTATCAAAGTAAAACGAGACTCATCTGAGAATGCCTTGCCGGAAAGAATCCTGCAAAAACCCCTGTCAATTTCGAAGGCGGTCACATTAGCACACTTCGACAGCATAATCGACGTGAGCGCTCCGATTCCAGGACCCACCTCCCATACGCGCGTCCCCGCTTCCAACCCCGCGAGGCTTGCAATCCTACTCAGAACATCCATCCTCACAAGAAAATTCTGACCGAATTTCTTGCTCATCACGAGTCCATTCTCGGATAGAAGCTCTTTTATAGAGGCGATTGATGTATAATCAAAATTCCAACTCATAAAACAGAAGCACCGTGTCAAAATTCCGGCATATGCATTCCGAACAAAATCGCGTAGAATATGATAATATTTTCCCCCCTTTTTTACCATAGAAACGATGTGTCTTACTGTTTAACAAGTTTTTTAGAGTCTTTTATGGCGCCTTTATTGCGCCACTACTACGAAATACCTGTTTTCTCTGAAATCGCCGTCAGTCTATCAAAGAGCATCCTTCATTCATCGCAATTCCTTTCATTATAAAGAAGTAAAGCAAAATGGATTTTATTTGGATAATACAGGCATGAAAGACAAAGTGCGAAACTGACAAAGCAATATCAGCCCCGCGCCGATATGAATCGAATGAGAAGCCTTGTAACTCTTCTTGTCTTGGAGACGATGTTCGTGACCTCTGCGCCGATATGGACTGGATGAGAAAACCTGCAACACTTCTTGTCTTGGAAACGATGTTCGCGCCCTCCGCACCGATATGGACCGGAAGAGAAGCCCTGTAGCTCTTCTTGTCTTGGAGACCGATATTCGTGACCTCTGCGCCGATATGAACCAGAAGAGTAGTCCTGCAGAATCATGTCTGGTTAATAGCGACAAAACACTTTACAGATGCCGGGATTTGACTGTTGATAATAAGGATTAAAATGCAAAATCTGCCGTCAGGACGACACCGAAGCACTACCTCAATGAACCGGCGTTTCATGGACAGTACTTTGCTCACTCTCTCAACACTGATCGCCCTGACTTGTAATCCTGGTTTCACCGGGCTGGGGTGGCGAGTTCTCACACTCCCCCTAGTCATTCTTGTTTCGCTGGTCCTACCCGGTGGTTCTTTTTTTCAAAAGCGGTACGCCCGGTGCGCAGGAAAAAATAAAACGTCCCTCACGGAAGCAGATTCGACAGATTGCGCAGTCTATAAGGAAGACGCATCAAATGTCTATTATATCCTACTCTTCGGGCTTTTCATCGCGGCATTTGCCGCCACACTTTTGTATACAATGAATGTCTCTCGCCTATTCCTGCCCTTCGACAGTGCCTCAATCTCGAAAATCACAGGCCGTGTTTTGTACGACTCGTCTTTCACAAAAACAGGACGACATCTGATGACAGTGGTGCTGAAAAGCTGCGAATCATCCGCCACGGGACAAAGCGGCACCGCGGGAGGGCTCGTCACCGTGCTGGGGAACAAGAAAGCCATCCTCACAAGCGGCATCCGGGTTGAGCTTAGCGGCTCCTTCGCCGATGGAAACCTTTTTATATGCAACAATCTTCAGGTGCTTGAACGGAGTTTTTTCAATGACGCAAGGGAATACATCATAACCCGCGTGGAGCGAATGCTTATGACGAACGGGATCCTGGACTCCGACAATATGGAAGCAGAGGCTCTAAGCATGATGCTTCTTTTAGGCCGGGCTGAGACCTACGGTTCAAAAATCAGGGCACTTGCCTCGTCCTGTGGCTGTCTGCACGTCCTCGCCCTCTCTGGAATGCATCTTGGTGCCGTGACAGCCGTTGTAAAACCAGTGCGAAACAAGGCCGTCAGGTATATTCTTTCAATGATACTTGTCGGCGCATTCATATTCGTCGCGGGTCCGCGCCCCTCGCTTATAAGGTCAGGCCTCATGGCAGCCTTGTCTTTCATGCCGCTGAAAGAAAGATTTTTGTTCTGCATCCTGCTGCAGATGTCACTCTTCCCGCTCTCGTTCGCCAACATCGGACTCGTATACGCATACCTTGCCGTGGGAGCCCTGGTTCTCGTCTCCCCTCACCTGTGGGGATCCGGACTTGCCCGAAGCGGACTCTCCGTCCTCTGCTTCATTGCGCCTCTTTCAATCCTCGCAAGCGGCTCATGGCAGACGGCTGTGATCGTCGCAGGACCGGTCGCATCAGTGCTGGCAATGCTGTCTATGGCGTTGGGCTTTCTTCTGTGCGTTTTCAGCCGAGTTCCGCCGGTAAAAATCCATCTCACAAAACTGAACCGCACTGTGTATCATCTTATGGAAAGAACATTTGAAAAATGCAGCAGTCTGCCGTCATACGGATGGGGAGGCTATGCGGTTCTCGTTACCATCTGTGCCGCGCTGTATTATCTTCCAAAGCTCTCAAAAGCGCGGAACAGGCGCCTTGCCGGGAGATATTTTGATTCCGGGCACGCCCTCCGCGGACCTCAAACAACGAAACGTCCGGTGCGTATCTGTAAGCAGGGCACAATCCTGCCAGCTCCCGAAGGAATCAAACAAGGAAGCGACCGCCTCGTATGATTTTGATGCTCTCTCCATCCTGAAGAATCCCGGACACATCTGTATCTGACGGAAATTCCACGCAAATACTGTAGATACTCGTGTTGAAAAAAGGCGGGATTTCCTCATCCGTCATCGGCACCGTCAAAAGGCTTTCCAAAACAGAGCCACCAAGATAAAGGCGAGCCCCGGTGCCGGACAGTTCCGCGTAGCCTGCCTCCCTCAGCATCGGATCAAAAGAAAGAAGCCTCCGGAATGCTTCTTCAGCATCCCAAAGATCTTGTTTTCCATCCTGAGACCCACCGGTAGAGCACTCCAAATCCGCTTCTGCAAGAACTCCGCCATCAAAGAAGAGGTCGGCGTCGACAGCTCGTCCAAATACCCGAACCGTACCGAAAATCCGCCCGCTGGCAGAGAAACGATCCAGGACGCATCGAATCCTTCTGAAATCCACATCCGAGATGAAGTCCCTCCGGGGAAGCCTCACGTGACGGTTCAGGAAGAAAACCCCTTCCGGGATTTCCACAAGGAAATCCGTTCCGTTACCTGAGGTGAAGCGCAGAGCGCGAATTCCAGCACGATCAAGATATCCCGCAATGTTATCTATATTCTCTATTTCTTTAACAAGATTGAAATTATTATCATCAAACCAAGAGATATTGCCTCGTTGGAACGCCGGCGCGACAAGATACGGAGACCCAATTCTTCTCCCGGTCACAACGGGCTCGGCAAGGTGACCGAACCTCTGCAGAAGGCGCAAATCGTCCCCGGAAAAATCTTTCGGCAGCCCCGCAAAACTGTCTTCCGCAAACTCGTCTCCCGCAATGGCGCCAGATCGCTCCGCCCCCGTGCCGTAAAAACCGGAGGAAATGCGCAGGAGAACGCTGTCCGTGGGCTTCACAGGTGCAAACAGGCTCTCCATCGGAGGATCGAAATCAATCGAATCCACAAGCCTGCCGGATTCTGTGACAAGAATTTTCACAGGGAGGCGTGTTCTTTCTAACGCGGCATTCGCCACTGCACGCGCAGTCGAAAAGCCCTCCTCCTCCGTGTTGATCACAAGAGCATCACCGATGGCGAGCTTCAAAAGCGAATCCACGACGACGTCCGCATACCTTTGGAGATCCGTCTTCAAAGATTCCGTTTTTTCCTGAAAATCTCCGCGATCCCTCAAAGCGGCTGTATCATCACCTGTTGAGCTCATAGATCAATCGCGCTCCCTTCAGCGTCCAAAGGATGTCAACCTCGTCTATCCTGGGGACGACCTCGGCTATATAGCGAGAAAAACCTCCCGTCACAACAAGGCGAACCTTATGCTCCACTTCTTTCTCGACCTGTGCGATAATGACCTCCAGCTGCCCTTTATAGCCGAACACGCAACCCGCCCGAACAGAAGAGACAGTGTCACGGCCCAGAACTGTATCCGGCATCTGAAGCTCAATTCTCGGTATCTGAGAAGCAGCGCCAAAGAGAGCCTTGATACTGGTCCAAAGCCCCGGCGCAATCGTGACGCCCAAAACCTTTCCCTCCGGAGATACAGTTTCCGTAGTAAACGCTGTGCCAAAATCGGCAACAGTGACGTACTCATTCGGATAAATGCTGTGCGCGGCGGCGAGGTTGCATATGATGTCGGATCCGAGCTCCGTCGGGATCGAAGGGAGGTCCAGTCCCGTCTTCAGAGTACGACCCACCAGGATATATGGCTTTCCCAAAATTGTGCAAAGTGCCTCTGTGATCTCGGGCACGACGCTTGAGACCACGCAATGGTCGTAATAAATACTTCTTACATAAGAGCTTATCTTGGAAAGAGACGAGGCGTCATGCGTCTTAAAACGCACAGTCTGCCCATATTCGCGCCCGTCGTGCAGGCAGAAGACCATGTTGGTATTTCCGATATCCACAATCAGCAGCATTTCAATATACCTCAAAAATCATTCCGGCTTACAGAGCCACGGCACGCTTAGTTCCGTACATCTCCATCCGGAGGCGGGAAATCTCCTCGTCCGCCATGTAAGAATCGAAATTCGTATACCTGTCTATGATGCCGCGCGGAGTGAACTCAATGATCCTATTTGCAATGGAATCGACGAACTGGTGATCGTGACTGTTGAACATCAGCACCCCGGGGAAATCAATCAGACCATTATTGAGCGACTGGATTGCCTCCAGGTCCAAATGGCTTGTAGGCTCATCGAAGATCATGCAGTTTGCTCCTTCCAGCATAAGCTTCGACAGCACGCAGCGGACCTTCTCGCCGCCGGAAAGCACAGTGCAGTCTTTCAGCGCCTCGTCTCCGGAGAACAGCATACGGCCCAAAAAGCTCCGGAGGGTTGTCTCGTCGGCATCCTTGGCGAACTGTCCGAGCCAGTCTGTGATCGACATGTGCTCCCGGAAAAGGTAGTCGTTATTTTTAGGAAAGTACCCAAGGCTGGTTGTCACGCCCCAGTTGTACTCTCCTGAGTCCGGCTGCATCAGGCCTGAAACAATCTCGAAAAGAACCGTTTTGGCGTAATGCTCCGGACCGACAAACGCGATCTTGTCGCCGTTGTTCACGGTAAGGTTCAGATGATCGAAAATAACTTCTCCGTCGATTGTCTTGCATATATCCTTGATCTCAAGAATATTCTTTCCGCACTCCCTCGCGGGTTTGAACGCACAGTACGGAAACCGCCGGCTGGATGGCTGGATATCGTCGATAGTCAGCTTATCTATAAGTTTTTTTCGGCTTGTAGCCTGGCGGGCTTTTGCGACATTGCTCGAAAACCTCTGGATGAATTCTTTCAATTCGGCGATCTTCTCTTCTCGCCGCTTCTTCTCGTCCTTCATCTGGCGTGCCACAAGCTGGCTTGACATGTACCAGAAATCATAGTTACCGACATAAAGCTGGATGCGACCGTAATCAATATCGGCAATATGGGTGCAGACCGTGTTCAGAAAATGTCTGTCGTGCGAGACCACGATAACGGTATTAGTAAAGTCCGCAAGGAAGTCCTCCAGCCAATGTATGGATTCGAGGTCCAGATGGTTTGTAGGCTCGTCCAAAAGAAGTATGTCCGGATTTCCGAACAGAGCCTGAGCCAGCAGAACGCGAACCTTGATGTTGTCCTCCACGTCGGCCATCTTCTTTTCAGCCATGTCCGGGCTGATTCCAAGTCCGTCGAGAAGCACTCCCGCATCGGCTTCCGCCTCCCAGCCGCCCAGCTCGGCAAACTCTCCCTCCAGCTCCGAAGCGCGGATTCCGTCCTCCTCGGTGAAATCCTCCTTTGCGTAGATCGCCTCACGTTCCTTCATGATGTCGTACAGGCGCTTATAACCCATAATCACAGTGTCCATGATTGTATAGTCGTTATAAGCAAAATGATCCTGCTTCAGCGTGGCAAGACGCTGACCGCTTGTCACAACAACTTCCCCCGTATCCGGCTCGATCTCTCCCGAGAGAATCTTTAAAAATGTCGACTTTCCCGCGCCGTTGGCTCCGATTATGCCGTAGCAGCCGCCAGGAGTAAATTTAATGTTCACATCCTTGAAAAGAACTTGAGTGCCATATGAAAGTGATATGTTGTTCGCTGAAATCATCTATGTTGTTTCCTTGTTTATGAATTTTCAAATATGTTTTTTCCGGCCATGAGCATGGAGCCCACATTCATGAAGTGATGCGCTCCTAATTCTCCGGTCGACGCGGGGGCCGCCACGCCTGTACACGTCTGTGATGTTCGACATCTGTGCGCACAGCTCTCTTGCGTTCGTCTTTTTCAAACCGCGGTCCATGGTTCGCGTTCTTGTCGTACAGCCCTCGCTTGCGTCTTTTAACCGCGGCCGAGGCTATACTCTGAGCGCACAGCCCCAGAAAAGATCCGAAAACTCCAAAGGCGGACACGGCGCTTTCCTCAGTCCGCTTTTTATCCACAACGCGTCTCTTCCTGCGCCATAATGATCCAGGACTCTGCGGAGCCACCGGTGGCGGTATGTTTGTTAGAACCGCACCTCTCCTGTACCACGAAGAGCCATGCAAAAAAAAGAGCCGACCCTTGGTCAGCCCTCTTTAGTCCCTAGCGGAATCGAACCGCTGTTTAGAGACTGAGAATCTCCCGTCCTAACCCCTAGACGAAGGGACCATCTTTCCGATCTGCTGCATTTTGCGAAGCGTCAAAGACCATACCGCAAACCGCCAATCGAAAATCTCACTCAGTGCAAGTCATTGTCTCACAAAAAACAAAATAGATCAATGCCTGAATGAAAAAACTGGGATGGAGGGATTCGAACCCCCAAAGGCAGAACCAGAATCTGCAGTGTTAC
>CAMKPI010000019.1 GCA_946414625.1 uncultured Spirochaetaceae bacterium
CGTTGTGGAAAACTTGATTTTGGGTGGCAGGACAGGAGTAACGACATGGCGGTACCTGAATACGCTTACTGATTTCAGGTCTCGCGACGATGTATTCACCTACTTGATTCACTTGGGCTACCTCGCGTACGACAATCGGAGGGAGGAGTGCTGGGTGCCCAACAACGAGGTTCTCTTGGAGTGGCAGAGTGCCATATCTATTCTTCCTGAGTACAAGGAGACGGATAGGATAATAGAGGGTTCCAGAGATCTGGTAAGCGCAACCATCAGGGGGAACGAAGAAGCGGTGGCAGAGGCTCTGGACAGGGCGCATGCGCTGGTTTCCAGTTACAGAAACTACAACAATGAGGGAGCGCTGCAGAGCGCAGTGTATCTTGCGTACATGTGGGCGCTGAATAGGTACGCCTGTTTCAAGGAGCTTCCAGCGGGGCGCGGGATAGTGGACATAGTGTACGCTCCTCTTGCGTCGGTGGATAAGGCGGAATATCCGGCGCTGATAGTGGAGCTGAAATATAATAAAACACCGAGCATTGCCATGGAGCAGATCAAAGAGAAGCGGTACTTTGACGTCCTTACCCGCTACACAGGGGAAGTGCTGCTTGTGGGGATAAATTACGACCCGGAGACTGGAACGCACCAGTGCAGGATAGAGAGGCACGTCAAGGACGCATTGTCCGCGTCTGATATATATGCTCAAAATTCATAGCAAATGCTGAGCAAAGAAACACGTCAAGGAAGAGTAGATAGACACTGAAACATCCGGTCAAGGGAGAATATTCTGCAAATCCCGCAGAGTAGGACGGAATCCTTGCGTAATGAGACAGTCGCAGAATAGCGTTATTCTGTTTTGTAACGCGACAGTCCGTATACACCAATGAGGGCTCGAACCTCAGACCCTCTGCTTAGAAGGCAGATGCTCTATCCAACTGAGCTATTGGTGCGTTTGTTTGTAAAAGTATCCGCTGCTTTCGCAAAAAAACGGATAACTCGGGGCGAGAGGACTCGAACCTCCGATATCCTGCTCCCAAAGCAGGCGCCATAGCCGCTAGGCAACGCCCCGTCGCGTAAAGCGGATCCAATCGAAAAAGCTTTCCGTTTGTCGTTCAAAGCGTTCACGCAGTCGCAAGCGACAACTCATGGTAGACTTTTACGGAATAATATTCAAGGGGTTTGGAAAAACATCGCGCAGGTTGGAAAATACATTTCGAAAAAAATACGGGCGAGATTTTTGGCTACTGCAAGGGATTGTTTCACCAGTAGGTATTTGGATCGTGGAAGAATTTACACAAGCGGGGTAGCGTCGATTTGTACAAATTTGGCTTCCGCACTTTTTCGAGGGTATAATCTACGCGGGGGAGGCAGCCCTGATGCTTGGAAGATTCGAGAGACTGTTTACCGGATTGCTTCGCGCGACTCACAATGGGTGTGAGGTGCGTTTGTGGTGTTCCGATTGTTAGTTTAATGATTTGCGGATGACGTTCGACGGGCAAAAAAGTCTTAAAAAAGAGTTTCGGCTCTTTACACAAAAGCGTCAATTTGATAATGTAGCAATGTTGCTCCAAAACTAATGCGGGGATGCTGTGTTCTGAATTGGCGGCGCGGTGCGATATGCTTTTTTAATGTCGATACAGCCGGGGCGGACCCGAAACGAGGTGGATGAAATGGCTAGAAGATGTGATATTTGCGGTAAAGGAACCGCTTCCGGACAGGTGGTGACAAGAAAAGGTCAGGCTAAAAAGTTGGGCGGTGTTGGTCAGCATATCGGTGTGACCACAAAGCGCGAGTTCCGTCCGAATATCGTGAGGGTGAAGGCTCTCATTGACGGCACTCCGAGAACGATCAAGGTTTGCACACACTGCCTTCGCGCGGGATACGTGACAAAGGTGGTTTGATTGTACATTGTCTCCGGGAGATTGCTGCTGATGCTGTGTTGATTTTTCGGCGGTGATGCAAGCCCGGTTGCGTGTAGCCGCGGGAAGCGATTGGCGGGTTTGAGACGAGGTCGGCACTTCCGGCATTGCTGTTCACTGACGGTTTGAAATAGTGCGTGTACCGACGATTTGCGTGTTTGGGCGCATGATCATGGGTTTAGGTCTCATGTTTTAATGCGTTTGCGCGTTGCGCCCGGCATTTTGTCGTAGAAAGAGGTTCGAAAGAGCCTCTTTTTTGTTTTTTCAAATATGGTTTTCTCAGGGTGTGGGCGTCTTTGGGAGCGTGGGAGACGCGAAGCCGCGTGCGAGGGGACAGGTGGAGAGTTTGCGGATAAGGGAGATTCCGTGAAAAGCGCGGGCAATGAGAGCGTGGCGCTGAGCCCGCGGACATGGTTGCGGAAGTTCGGAGAAGGGTGTAGCCGAGGACAGGGTGGCAGGCGGAGAGATTGCGAAAGCCAGAGTTCAGGCGGCGGAGAGACTTCGGAGAGGGGGGTAGCGGTGGAAAACACCATTAGAGCCGCGATATTTGACAAGACAGGCAAAAGCCCGCGGATAGGGTTGCGGAAGGCTTGAGCGTCTGCGAATGGGAGGGCGGAATGCTCACGGGCAGGGGGGCGAGCGCGTAGACTGCGGACAAGGGCGCAGGCGAGAGCGCATGTGTAGGGGACGTTCTGCAAAACTATATAGGGTAATGGCTGGGCGCAAAGCCCGCGTATAGTGGGCAGGACAGGGGGGTAGACCACAGACCCTACGGACAGGGGAGGTGCAGAGGACGGTGTGAGAAGAGCGCGCGGGCAGGGGGGCGAGCGCGTAGACTGCGGACAAGGGCGCAGGCTGTAGGTGCTGCGACTGCCGAGCCTTTAGCCGGTGCAGGCTCCGCGGACAGGGTGAGTGCTGTCCGGCGGGGTGAGAAGAGCCCGTCTTCTTCCGTTTCGGGCAGGGCGGAGAATGCGAACTGTGCATGACGCGCCGAAAGATAACGAGCCCTCTGGTAAACCGTTTTCAATCTATTGAAAAGTTGCCGATTTGTGATATAGAATACTGCTTGGAGGGTGGAATGAGCATAATCAAACCTCACAAGCTGGGCGTTATCATGGGTCCCGGAACGGAGTATCTGTCGGGAAAGGTGATAAAACATCTGCGCGAGCTGTATATGGAGAGGTACCAGAAGCTCTCGCGCAATCTTGCGAACCGCTACGATATATCCAGCGAGCAGGTATTGCGGTTCTCTTCGTTTATTGACGATCTCGGGCAAAAGAAGATTCCGTCGGGAAAGGTTCCGGAAGAGTTCATCTGCCCGAATTTCGGCATACCGGTGAAGTATACCCGGTTTCTGAACGGGGAGGTGAAGGCGGAGATCCAGGAGCCCGTCCGGGGTTTGAAGCTTTACATCATTTATGATGTGTCGAACGATTCCCCTATCAAGGTGGCGGGGCTTGACGAGCCGCAGTCTTTCACGATTAACGACCATCTGATGTTTATAATGACAACGGTGCAGGCAGCGCGGCTTGCCGGGGCGGAAGGGGTGACTCTTGTAATCCCGACGTATCCATACGCGCGTCAGCACAAGAAGAGCTCGCGGGAGGCTCTGACGGCGGCGCTTTTCGCCCAGATGTGCGAGATGGTGGGGATTGAGAGAATCATCACTCTGGACATCCACTCGAAGGAGATCGAGAATGCCTTCCGCACCACTCACGTGGAGAATCTACATGCCAGCTTCCAGTTCTTGGTGGAGCTGAAGAAAATCATCAAGTTTGCCGATCCGGATATAACTATAGTCGCGCCCGATACCGGGGCTGTGGCAAGGAACAAGTTCTACGCGCAGATCCTGCACCGCCCGCTGGCGATGCTTTACAAGGAGCGGGACTACAGCGTGGTCACCACCGACGCAAAAAAGAACAATATCCGCTCGATTAACCTTTTGGGCGACGTTCGGGGCAAGACGGTTATCATGGCGGATGATATGCTCGCTTCCGGAGGCACCCTTCTCACCGCTATGAAGTACCTGCGTGAGCAGGGCGCAAAGCGGGTTATCTGCATAATCAGCCTGCCATTCTTCAACGGAAACGCAATAAAGAATTTCGACAATGCCAACAAGGACGGCGTCTTTGATTACATCATCGGTACGAATGCCGTGTATCATGATGATGTGCTCCTGTCGAAGCCATGGTACATACAGACGGATATCAGCGAGCTTTTCGCGCGGATTATCAGTCGTCTGCACCACGGCAGGGCAATATCCCCGCTGCTTGACAACAAGAGGGTGGTTCAGCGCCTTGTAGACGAGGAGCAGGCTAAGGGTATGCAGGACTGAGAGGCGCCGCGCGTGCGGTGTGGTGCGTGCGCGACAGAGGGAATAGAGCCGAAAACAGTGCCGGCAACCGACACGCCACGTAGCGTGTGGCGCGAACAAGGCGGGTACCATAGCGTGTGTCGCGGCGCAGTAGAGGAGAGTCTCGGGCGTTTGTTGGCGTTGGCCGATGCCGGGCGTGGATGATTGTCCGGTGCTGGCGTGTATCGGGCGCGGCGCGTGAGTTCGGTTCTGGTCGGTGGCGGGTGCGGGTGCGTGTGCACGACGCATGGCGGGTGTCGCAATGTGAGAGAGCACCCGATGTGAGTCTGGTGCTGCCTAGGGCGGGCGCTGGACGGTATTGGTCGGCGGTTTGTCGGGTGATGGCTGACTCCGTGCGGGCTGGCGCCTGTTGTGTTGCCTCCTCACGCGGGGGATGAATTGGTGCCGTGCGCGCCGCGTGTGCGATCCGCAAATTGAGCCGGTATTGCGCACCGGAAATATGTGAATAGGGTTTTAGACAGGAGTTGTCATGGATATATCCAACAGGATCAAGGGTTTTCAGGCGTCACCTATACGCAGGCTGTCGCCATACGCGTTGGACGCGGAGAAGCGTGGGGTGAAGGTGTATCATCTGAATATCGGCCAGCCCGACATCAAGACGCCGCGTGAGGCCATTGACGCCATCCACAATTTCCCTGCGGACATTATCGCATACGGACAGAGCGACGGCGACTGGGCTCTTCGTGAAGCGGTGGCTAAGTACTACGGGACATTTTCTGTGGAAATCTCTCCGAACGATGTGCTTATCACAACCGGCGGTTCGGAAGCCCTTCTGTTCAGCCTCATGACTCTCTGCGACCCTGGCGACGAGCTGATTGTTCCGGAGCCTTACTACACCAACGTGCATTCTTTTGCCCGTATGGCGAATGTCAACATTGTGCCGATAACCAGCGTGCTTCAGAACGGGTTTGCGCTGCCTCCTCTGTCGCAGATTGAGGAGAAGATCACCAGCCGGACAAAGGCGATTCTTCTATGTTCACCGAACAATCCAACGGGTCACATATATTCTCCGCGTGAGCTTGAAGTGATTTTGACCATGTGTAGAAAGCGCGGCATATTTCTCGTTGTAGACGAGGTTTATCGCGAGTTTTGCTACGACGGAAAGACCTTTACAAGCGCCCTGACGTATACTGAATATTCCGATCTTGTGATTGTTGTGGACAGCCTGTCCAAGCGATTTTCGATGTGCGGTGCTCGAATCGGGTGCCTTGTGTCGAGGAACAGGAGCGTGATCCGCGAGACGCTGAAGCTTTCCCAGGCCAGGCTCTGCCCCCCTTCGATTGAGCAGCGTGCGGCTGTGGCAGCGTTCGGAGCCGGCGATGAATATATCGAGTCCGTGAGGGCGGAGTACGAGAAGAGACGGAACTTCATTGTGAATGCTCTGAAGAAGATCCCCGGTGTGAAGTGCAGCAACCCTGACGGCGCGTTTTACCTTATCGCGGAGCTGCCCGTGGAGAACGCCGAGGATTTCGCGATATACATGCTTCGGGATTTTAATTTGAACGGAGAGACAGTGATGCTTGCTCCTGCCGAGGGCTTCTATGAGTCGAAGGATCTGGGCAGGCGTCAGGTGAGGATTGCATATATTCTCAATACCGATGATTTAGGGCGGGCATGCGAATGCCTGAAAGAGGGGCTTCTCCAGTATAACAAGACCTTCGGGTATTGAACCGGGTCTGCCTGACCGGGTTCGCCGTACGGGAGCGCTCCCCGATTTCGACGCGCTTTGAGCATGGTGCCCCTGGTGCATGATGCTTCTGGTGGATTATGTGCGTGAGGCGTAGCGGCTCTGGCGTGTGGTGTACATGGCGCGTGACGCGTGGCGTCTTGTCGTTTCAGGTCGTGCGGGTGGAGTCAGCTTGTGGCTCGTGTACATGAAGCGTGGTGTTTTTAGTGTGCACTGCGTTGGTGGCGCGTAGCGTCTCGGGCACACTGTGTGCTTTGAGCGTGGCACTCTTGGTGTGTCTGGTGCGCGTGACACATTTTGTATGTGGAACGTAGTGCCTGTGGCACATAGCAGGTCGCAACTGGCGGTTTGCAGCGTTTTGTTTGCAAGGCGGGATTATGAACTACAGCGATTTTTGGGCAATTTTAGGTTCTGGAACACGGAAAGTGGAAAGCGGCACCGCAGAGTCGCGGGAAGAGCCGGATGTCGTTGTGTCTGTTTCGGAGGCTGCGACTGCGGAGAGTAGTCCTGGTTTTTCGTCCACAGAAGAGGTCGCTCCGTCCACGGCGGATTCTGCTATTGAAGCCTCGGAGTCATCTTTTGGGGACGGTGTGGCGAGTCAGGAGAGCGGAGACCCGGCGGCGGCCGTTGAGGCTCCGCAGGATGGCGGGGATTCCGACTGGAGTGAAGCGATTTACGACGAGTCGGACGAAAATGACGATTCTGCCGGAGATGTGGATCATTCAGAGATAAATCCAGACACGTATTCATATATGGTGGACGACAGCGCGTCTGATGGCGAACTGCTGGAAGAGCAGGATGAAATAGACGATTCTGCCGTAGTGGTGGACCATTCAGAGATAAATCCTGACACGTATTCATATATGGTAGACGACAGCGCGTCCGATGGTGAACTGCTGGAAGAGCAGGATGAAATAGACGATGACGAGTCGGATGCGGACGGCGAGGCAGAGGCTGGCTCCACAGACGGTGATGAGAGGATCGACGATACCGCGATGTATGACGGAGGCTCTCTGTTCGAGCTCGACACTGAAGATGATGCGGACTCGCCCTCCGATGCGGGGTTAACGACCGAATCTGAAAATCCAGCGGGCTCTGCTGAGTCTTTGCAGGAAAAGTTCCATACGCCTGAAACTTCCGACGTGGCACTTAACGGAAATGAGACTGTTTCGGAATCAGCCTATCCGGCAGAATCCGGTACGGCGGTGCCCGGTCTGAACGAGAAGGTTGAAGTCGGCACGAATGGAAGTGCCGGAAGTGAACTCGACGCGAGCGAGGATCCTATTATAGATCAAGGCTCTGCGGTAGAAGCCCACGGCGTTGAGCATGCTGTGAATGGTAATACCGGAAGTGGACCCGCCGTGAACGAAGACCCTGCTGTTAATCCAGATGCCTCGGGAGAGGCTAACGCCGTTGAAGCTGCCGTGAGCGAGGATCCTATTATAGATCAACGCTCTGCTGGAGAAGCCCAAGGCGTTGAACCCACCGTGAACGGAAGTCTTGGCAGTGACCCCGCTCTGAGCGAAAAAGCCGCATCTCACAGCCTCTCGTATGAGGATATACCTCTTTTCAGAGAGATATTCCGAGAAGTACCGACGGACTCTCCGTTTGGTGAATTTGTCAAATCTTTACATGAAAAAGACTTGTATGACCTTGATGATTACATCATGAAGGCTGTGTCCGCAAGGATCGCGGACGGACGTGACAAGATGTTCAACACTCCGGGTGCGGACATAACGGTGTCTATTCTGGGAGGCGCAGAAGATGACATGCTTTCCGACATGAGGCGGGAGAGTGTGGCGAGTCAGATGATTCTGGCCGGAAAAGCGTCGTGGACCCATGTGAAGCTCTATTTTGATTCCTACGGACAGTTGGAGACCGCCCGAACTGAGACTATCACCGAGGAAAGTTTCACGCCGGGAGAATGGAAAATTGCCAGGGACCTTGCGTTTAAGTCATACTTCGCAAGGAAATAGGGGACGCCCAAAAAATATGGACTTTCCCTTGTAAAAAAAAAATCAAATTTTGGTTGACACTTGATAGCAATTTAATTATAATCACAATCAGATAGGTGAATAATGGATTTTCTTGAAAAACTGAAAGAGACCATAACCTCTGTGCTCCCCGTTGCGCTGGTCGTTCTTATTCTCAACTTTACAATAGCGCCGATCGGGGATCATCTTGTTCCGTTCCTTGCAGGGACGGTATTTCTTGTAATAGGGCTTGCTCTGTTTCTCACCGGCACGGATGTTGGTATGACGCCTATAGGCGAGAAGCTGGGCTCTGTACTCGCCGGCAGCAGGA
The DNA here is from genome assembly GCA_946414625.1 of uncultured Spirochaetaceae bacterium. GTDB lineage: Bacteria > Spirochaetota > Spirochaetia > Sphaerochaetales > Sphaerochaetaceae > CAMKAB01. The sequence goes on from CAMKPI010000019.1 coordinate 8,276, forward strand.
GCCTCTGGTTCATCCTTGCCACAGGACTTGTCATCGGGTTCGCTGTAACATTCGCGGAGCCGGATGTGTCTGTTCTCGCCAGCCAGGTGCACAGCATAAACTCCGCAGTGAATCCGAGAATCCTGATCCTCTTTATTGCTGTAGGGCTAGGCCTTTTTGTGGACACAGGGCTGTTGCGTGTGCTGAAACAAGTGCCTCTAAGGTATACTTTCCTTTTATTCTATGGAGTAATCCTTGTTTCCACGTGCTTCATCGGTCAGAATATGGCGTCGATTTCTTTCGACGCGTCAGGATCTACAACTGGTCCGCTCGCGTCTCCGTTCATCCTGGCAATTGGTTTGGGTGTGGCGTCGTCTGCAAAAACAAAGGAGGATTCCTCGTTTGGACTCACTGGCGTGGCTTCCATGGGCCCCATCATAGCCGTGGCTGTTATGGCGCTGTTGGCTTCAATGGGCTCTTCCGGCGTGGAGGAAGGTGCCCCGGCTGGTTTGAATCCTGAAGAACTGGGACGCGAGACTCTCTTCGGAGCGGCGTCAAATATGGCAAAGCAGACTGCAATCGGATTTGCTCCCCTTGTTGCAATAATACTTGTCCTCCAGTTTACGGTGATGCATTTTCCGAAAATCCGTTTCAGGAAAATCGTGATGGGAATCATCTATGCGTTCGTAGGGATAGTGATTTTCCTCACCGGAGTGGAATACGGGTTCAAGGATGTTGGGAAGATTCTCGGAGATTTGATTTCCGCCCGGTATCCTCACGCGGTGTTTCTTCTCATATCCCTTGTGTTCGGTGCCATTGTTGTTCTTGCCGAGCCTGCTGTCTGGGTTTTGACAAAGCAGGTGGAGACAGTCACAGCAGGGATCATAAAGAAAAAGACCGTCATGATGTTCCTTTGCATAGGTGTGTCGGTTGCGGTAGTCCTTGCCTCTGCCCGGGCGATTTACAACATCAATTATCTGTGGTTTATTTTTGCGGCGGTTGGGACAAGTCTTGTGCTGTCATTCTTTTGCCCGCCGCTTTTTGTCGGGATTGCCTTCGACTCCGGCGGGGTTGCTTCCGGTCCCATGAGCACGACTTTCGTACTGTCGTTTGCAATGGGAGCGTCTGTGAGTGCTGATATGGCCTTCGGTGTGGTGGGTTTGATTGCTATGGCTCCCCTTGTTTCGGTTCAGATTTTGGGAATCATGTTCAAGGTGAAGCAGCGCAGGCATTTGGAGAAAGGAGCCGAGTACGGTGCCGGCACGGGTTCTGTCGGGAACGGGATTCCTGCTGCAGGCGGATCGGCATCCAATGAAACTGGGGGGAATGCATGACGATACTCACAAACAACCTGATGTATTCCATAGTGGGTCGCGGGCAGGCTGACTTGTTCGTGAAGATTGCGCAGGACTGCGGTGTGTCCGGAGGAACGGTTGTACAGGCAATGGGAACCGCCTCCTCGTCGATTCTCCGGCTTTTGGGTCTGGGCGACAAGAGTAAGGAAATCGTTCTGAACGTGGTTGACATTAAGAAGGCGCATGCTGTGATCGAAAAGGCAAAGGCGGATCCGAAAATAATGGGTGTGAGCGCGATTCTGGGCAGCGGCTCCGCCGATGATGACATATCAGCCGTCTCAAAGGCGGAAAGCGGCTCCGCCGAGATGCCGGATCAGGATGGACCCGTGGCTGGAACATCTCAGGTAGGCGGGAAAGGAGAGGGAACGATGGACAAGAAATGGAAGATGATAACGATTATCGTGAACAAAGGATATGCTGACGACATCATGGACACCGCCCGCAAGGTCGGAGCGTCCGGAGGCACTGTGACAAATGCCCGCGGCACGGCGCCAAAGGGGCAGGAGGAGCGTTTCCTGGGTATCACCATCGTTCCCGAGAAGGAGATGATATTCATCCTTGCGGAAAGGTCCGAGGCGGACGGAATAGTGGATGCGATCCAAAAGATGGACTGTCTTCAGGAGAAAGGGATCGGAATAATATTCACCCAGGATGTGGTGGATTTCGTGAACCTCGGCGGCAAATAGGGCAAGATTGTCAGGTGTGACGGCTTCTCGCGAATTGCAAAAGGTCGTATCTTGCAAGATTGACATATTGCTTTGTAATGAAAATAATTGATTGAGCACCGCTCTGGTCTCTTCGGCGTGTGGCGGAAGGCTGGTTTGCAGAGCGATCCTGTTTTTCGGCTGTCGGACAGATGACCGGACTGCGGTGCAGAGTTTGACCTAATTCTGGAATAAGGAAAAAAATATGGCAACAAAGAAAAAAATCACAAAATGGGTTTACTTCTTCGGAAACGGCGCCGCAGAGGGCACCGCGGGTATGAAGGAAATCCTCGGAGGAAAGGGCGCAAACCTCGCCGAGATGACGAGCATCGGACTTCCCGTTCCCGCCGGCTTCACGATTTCGACTGAAGCCTGCGATTATTTCACGAAACACAACGGCGAGTATCCCTCAGGTCTGAAGGAAGAGGTTCTTCTTAACCTGAAGCAGCTTGAGAAGACAATGGACGCCCGCCTGGGAGATCCAAAAAAGCCGCTTCTTGTTTCCGTCCGATCCGGAGCCGCCCAGTCGATGCCTGGCATGATGGACACAGTCCTGAACCTGGGGCTCACACCCGACACTGTGGAAGCCATGGCGAAGCTCACAAAGAATGAGCGCTTTGCCTGGGACAGTTACCGCCGTTTTATCCAAATGTTCGGAGATGTTGTCATGGGCGTGCCTCATGAGAAGTTCGAGGAGGCTATCCAGGATGTCAAGGACGAGGAGGAGCTCACTTGGGATTACGAGCTCACTGCCGAGCATCTGAAGGGTCTTGTGAAGCGTTACAAACGGATTTACAAACGCCATACCGGTGAGGATTTCCCCATAGATCCTTATGATCAACTTTTCAAGGCAATCAACGCTGTTTTCGGATCCTGGAATAACGAGAGAGCCATCAAGTATAGACGTATGAACGACATCCGGGGACTTCTCGGAACCGCCGTGAACGTGCAGAGCATGGTGTTCGGAAATATGGGAGAGACAAGCGGCACGGGCGTTGCCTTCACCCGCGATCCGTCCACCGGTGACAACCATTTCTACGGCGAGTATCTGATGAACGCCCAGGGCGAGGATGTTGTTGCCGGAATCAGAACCCCGCAGCCGATTGAGACGCTTCGAAAGGTGAACCCCGGCGTGTACAAGCAGCTCTGCGACATCCGCGAGAAGCTCGAGAAGCATTACCACGACATGCAGGACATGGAGTTCACGATTCAGGAAGGACACCTTTATATGCTCCAGACCCGCAGCGGTAAGCGGACGATTTTTAGCTGGCTTCGCAGCCAGGTGGAGATGGTTGAGGAAGGGCTCATCGACAAGAAAACCGCAGTGAGCCGTGTGCCTGCAGGCGAATTCAACAAGTTGTTTGCGCCGATTCTCGATGCAGGGCAAATCAAGAAGGACGGTATCAAGCCGATGACGAACGGTCTGAATGCATCTCCCGGAGGTGCGTGCGGCCGCGTGGTGTTCAATGCGAAGGATGCCGAGAAATGGGCGGAAGAGGGGCACGATGTGATTCTGGTGCGCCTTGAGACAAGTCCCGAGGACATCGGGGGAATGGCCGTGTCCAAGGGGATACTCACCTGCCGCGGAGGCATGACGAGCCACGCTGCAGTTGTGGCTCGTGGAATGGGTTGTCCGTGCGTGTCCGGAGCCGGCGACATCGTTGTGCATCCGAACAAGAAGTATATCGAGTGCGGCGGCACCATCCTGAAAGAGGGCGACTACATTTCGATTGACGGATTCTCCGGCGCTGTCTACGGACAGAAGATCGACGTGAAGCCGTCGGAGATTGTCCAGGTTCTCAACGGCACGATGAAGGAGTCGGATTCTCCTGTGTTCCAGAACTACAAGAAGTTCATGAGCTACGTGGATGAGATCAAGACCATGGGCGTGCGTACAAATGCAGACACTCCTGCGGACACCCGCATGGCTGTGATGCTTGGTGCGGAGGGAATCGGTCTTTGCCGGACGGAGCACATGTTCTTCGGAGGCGACAGGATCACCAGCATGCGGCGGATGATTCTTGCCAATAACACGATTGAGAGGGAAAAGGCTCTTGCGGAGATCCTTCCGATGCAGAGGGACGATTTCGAGAAGATGTTCACCGAGCTGAACGGTCTGCCCGCAACAATCCGTCTTTTGGATCCTCCTCTTCATGAGTTCCTTCCGAACGACAGCACAACCCGCCACGACCTTTCCCTGAAGCTTGGAATTCCGGTGGATGATATTGCCCGCCGGACCGCAGAGCTCCATGAGTTCAACCCGATGCTGGGCTTCCGCGGCTGCCGTCTTGCGATAATCTTTCCGGAGATTCTTCGGATGCAGGTCCGGGCAATCATAGAGGCTGCCATCAACGTCCAGAACAGGGGTGTCAAGGTGATGCCTGAGATCATGATTCCGCTTGTGGGCATATACAAGGAGTTCGTATTCTGCAAGGAGCAGGCGGAAGCAGTGATAGAGAGCATTTTCAAGGAAAAGAACACCACCGTCCCGTACGAGATCGGAACGATGATCGAGGTTCCCCGCGCGGCTCTTACTGCCGATGAGATTGCAAAGGAGGCGGAGTTCTTCAGCTTCGGCACGAACGACCTCACCCAGATGACTTGCGGCTTCAGCCGTGATGATGCTGCAAAATTCCTTGGGCACTATGTGAACGACGAGGACAAGCAGTTCTACGAGTACGATCCGTTCGCGACAATAGATGTGGACGGCGTTGGGAAGATTCTTTCGATGGCGGCTAAGCTCGGACGGTCAACGAACCCGAAGATCCGCCTCGGAATCTGCGGTGAGCACGGTGGAGATCCGAAGACAATCGCTTTCTGCCAGCAGGTGGGGCTCAACTATGTTTCGTGCAGCCCGTACAGGGTTCCGATTGCCCGTCTTGCGGCGGCTCAGGCGGTCATCAACGAATAAGGATGCGTTGAATAGCTGTGCGCATGTCTTTAGTGTATAAGTGATCGACGGGTTGCCGCTTTGCGGCAACCCGTCTTTATGGTGCCTATCGTTTATGAGAGAGTGTTTCGAGGGCGGCGAATCCCGCGCCAGAAGCAGGTTTCTGAAAACAGGCAAAGCCGTGGTCTCGCGAGTGCATCGCACGGGGGAAGCGCCCCGCCGGGGTGCGGAGTCCGGTGCCTCATGCGGAGCCGACCTGGCGGATTCGCGGAGCCGGGCTGGTTTTCAGGAGCGCGGGCGGCTTGTTTTTATACTCTTTGTCGCCTTGTGTTTCTTATTCACCTCGTGTTCGAATTTCCGGCTTTTTAGTTTCCGACGCAGTGCGTACAGTGAGAGCGAGGCAGACTATGCTCTGCATAAGGCTTTGGATTTTGCAATCGACCGGGCGTCCCGGCTTCTAGTCTCGGAGCTTGAAAATATGGATTATATCCCCCCTGAGTATGCCGTAGTGAAATCTCTCGCGGTGTCTGGAGGGTCGGAGCACCCAGAGCAGATACTACGCACCGCAGGTAATGAGTCGCACTCCCAGGTCGCATCGTCTGTGGAGGCGGGGCAGCGAGAGGCGCCGACCTTGCGCTCTTCTACGGCTTCAGGAAAATCGGCGCCAGAGGCACAGACGCCACGGGATTCGTCCGCTTCAGAGAAATCGGCGCCAGAAGCTCGGGCGCAACTGGCGCTATCGGACTCCGCCGAGCCGAACACTTTGCCTCACAGCGGGCGCGGGATTCCGGGGCTCTCGGTTCTTATTTCATATACCACCGAATATTATGCTAAGTTCGTTCGAGAGCGCATCTCATACTTTCAGGATGATTTGAAACCGTTTGCCGGCACATTTTCGTTTAGCGATCCGAGAGCTCTTGTGGAGTCTTCGTCGCAAAGCGCATCCGACGAGTTCCTCTCTCTCTATGGCGGGAGCATCATGTCGGGATATAGGGACCTTTTCAGCGCTTCAGACAGGGAATATTTCGACGCTGTCGTGAGCCAGTATAACGCGTATGTTATAACAAGCGGGGCATCAGACGATACTTTGCTTGAGAAGAGCGATATTTCTCTGTTCGTCGCTGATATGGTTTGCACACGCTTTTTCGAGCTGCTTCGACAAAGCGAGGATTATTACAGGAATACTCCGGACCCTTACATAGACCGTACCGCCGGTCGCGTGTTCGGATTAATTTGAATAGATATGGATCTTTTCGACACTGCCGACAGGTCAAAAAACGAGCCTCTCGCATACCGGATGCGTCCGCGAAACCTGGATGAATACATCGGACAGGATCATATCGTGGGTCCGGGACGCCTCCTCAGACGGGCGATACAGGCAGACAGGCTCTCATCGGTTATCTTCTACGGCCCCCCGGGTACAGGAAAGACAACACTTGCCCGGGTCATCGCAGGAAGTACTCACAGTCATTTTTCCACGCTCAACGCGGTGCTCTCCGGAGTAAAGGAGCTGCGAGAGGAAATTGAGGCGGCAAAAAAACGCTTATCTCTTTATGGAAGACGTACAATCCTGTTTGTGGACGAGGTTCATCGCTGGAATCGCAGCCAGCAGGATGCCCTTCTTCCGTGGGTCGAGAACGGTACGTTTATCCTCATAGGTGCCACCACAGAGAATCCTTTTTTCGAGGTGAACGCCGCGCTGGTAAGCAGATCCCGCATTTTTCAGCTGAAACCGCTAACCGAAGAGGATCTGATGAAGGTTGCTCGACAGGCGCTGGAGGATCCCGAGCGCGGATACGGAAGACTGAACGTGGTCTTTGAAGATGGCGCGTTGGAGCACCTGGTGCATGTGGCATCAGGCGACGCAAGAAGCCTGTTGAACGCACTGGAACTTGCGGTGGTCACATCGCAAAGAGACCCGGTCCATGAACAGGACGGGCGAAGTGTCTCCGGCGTTGCATCCGGTGCCGATGTACTGGACAAGTCTGGCAAAAACCCGGAGGACGGGCTAGTCAAAGAGGACAGGGCAGCCAAAGAAGCCGGAGAAGCCGAAAAATCAGACCTTGTTGAGCGCGTCTACATCTCCCGGGAAGCCGCTGAGGAGTCAATCCAGCAGAAGGCGGTTCTATACGACAAGGAGGGCGACTATCATTTCGACGTGATCTCCGCCTTCATCAAGTCTGTTCGTGGAAGCGATCCGGATGCCGCGCTGTATTGGCTTGCCAAAATGGTCTATGCGGGCGAGGATCCACGGTTCATATTTCGGCGAATGCTGATTCTTGCCTGCGAGGACGTGGGATTGGGAGATCCGAACGCGATAACCGTTGTGGAGGCTGATGCCGCCGCCTTTGACAGAATAGGAATGCCGGAAGGGCGATATCACCTGACGCATGCCTGCCTCTATCTTTCCACCGCGCCAAAGAGCAACAGCGCAATGGGCTTTTTTGATGCGCTCCGTTTGGTGCAGACAGAGGAGAAGCTCTCCGAGGTGCCGAATCACTTACGGGATGGATCCCGCGACAGTGAGGGCTTCGGTCACGGTCAGGGGTATATGTATCCGCATGCTTACCGAGACCATTGGACTGCCCAGCAGTATCTCCCTTCGAGTCTTCAGGGCAAGGTCTTCTATCATCCGGGAAATATCGGTTACGAGAGGACAGTCCGCGCCGCCGTTCTGAAAAGGCGGGAGATTCAGCTGGAAAGCGTGAACGTTGAGTCTTTCCCGGAAAATCTTACTTTCAGTCCGGGAGGGAGATCTCTGGACGAGTGGGCTCGCCGGGCGGAGCGGCATGTGAGCGAGGCTCTCGGAGCTTTGCGGGAAAAAGTTTTCGCCCTTGTGGATAAGTCAGATAAGAAGTCTGAGAAAAGCGGAAGCGTCGCGTCTGGTGAGGCGGAAGAGAATGTTGTCATAGGAATGTCGGGCGAGATTGAAGCGGTAAGTCCTGGCGGGATGAGACGAGCGGATCGCGTGCTTGTCGTGAATTCCGGAAACGGGCTCTTCGTATGGGAAGCACTACGCCGCGTCCCGGAGGGGCTTGTGGCAGCTCATGTGAGAACAGAGGCGGAAAAGAATTTTATAAACCATTACGCAAGCACTTTGGACGACATTGCGAGGCCTCTTGTTGTGGCAAGCCTGGAGGAAGCGGGAAAGATAGACAAAGGTATTCGCTTCGAGTGGATTCTCGCAAGGAATCCCGTATTCTTCAAAATCGACGTGAAAAGCCTGAAAAAAATGCTTACCAAAGGCGGAACGCTTATAAGCGCGGAGTCTGTTCCGTCCGAAGGATCCCGGCTGTCGGATTTTGTAAGTGTCGGCTCTGCCCGGGATCTCCTCCTTTATGCAGAGAAAGAGCTATATTCGCAGACGAGAGACGATATTCTTGATGTTTACAAAGCAAGTTTCAGTGTGGATGAGGTTGAGGCTTTTACGTTTACGGAAGAACGTGTTCCGTCCGGAGAGGACATAGAGAAGTGGGTGAGGCGCTCGTATATCCCTCGCCTTGCTTTGGATGATGCGGAAAAGGAAACAGAACTTGTAAAATCTGTTACCGAATCATTGTCAGGGCGGGTTCTTTCCTGGAAAACCTGCATGATTTTGGTCAAGGCGAAGCCTTGATTTTTCAACGGAAAGACTTGTTCTATGTTTGAGAAAATGAAAATAGTAATGAAATAGCCCGGCTTCGCGGTCTGCGAAGCCGGGCTATTTTTGTCTGTAGCTGTGCGTCTGAAACTCCGCGAAGCGTGTGGGTGGAGTGGTCTGAGGCTCAGAAAGCGTTTGAAGAACGACAAATCAAGCAAAATCTGTTGAAATCTGTTGTAAAACCGCGGTCTGCTTAATAAAAAATACGTAACAATTATATGTAAATAGCGATTTTTTTGCGATTTTTGCTAAGGGTATACCCGCTAGCGTCAAGTAAAGTTCGCAATTTCATAAGTCATTGTTCTTCATGCAACCTT
>CAMKPI010000020.1 GCA_946414625.1 uncultured Spirochaetaceae bacterium
GTTCTCTCTCCGAATCCCTCGGAACTGACCGTCTATGTTGTTTTGGGCGTCAACGGTGTGGGCAAGACCACAAGTATCGCGAAGATGGCTTCTTACTACGTAAAAAAGGGTTACAGGACGATTCTTGCCGCTGCGGACACGTTCCGTGCCGGAGCCATTGACCAGTTGTTTCTCCACGCGGAGCGTCTTGGTATCCGAATGGTGAGACAGAAGCAGGGAAGTGATCCCGGTGCTGTGATATATGATGCGATAAGCAGCGCCTCGTCCCGTGGGGAGAATCTTATTCTATGCGATACCGCAGGGCGGATGCACAACAGGGAGGATCTGGTTCGGGAGCTTCAGAAAATCGATAAGATTGTACGCGCCAGGGTTAAGCCCGAGAACTATAAAAAAATTCTCGTCCTTGATGCGACAACAGGGCAGAACGCGATATCCCAGGCTGAGGTGTTTAACGGAGCGGTGGACGTTGATGCCATCGTGTTGACCAAGTACGATTCCGGATCGCGCGGCGGAGCGCTGACGCAGATAGGGCTGCCTGTAGCGTTCCTGGGCACAGGCGAGAAGTATGGTGACCTCGAGGTCTTCGACAAGGAGAAGTTCATAGACGCCCTGATGGGCGAATGATCTGGCAATGCGTTTTTTGGAGTTTTTTGTCGGAGCGGATGGCAGGGATAGGGGCGCTGGTTTGGTAGGAGCTGGTTTGGAAACGACGCGGCAGCAATGAAACGATTCATAATTTTTTTTTGTGTCATCAATATTTGCTCAATGATCTTTGCCGAAACTTACAAGAGCAATATAATGGCACAGAATCTCGGTCCTGTCGACTCAGACGCTGAATATGTCCTTGATGTGGGAGCAAGGGAAACCCTGCTGAAACATGACGGCGTTGTTGTGAAGCGTTTTGTCTCTTCGAAGAGCGGTGAAAGTGAGACCGTCACCGAGGAAGACTTGGAGCGCGGGACAGAACGGATAAAAAAATATAGGAACGGTCTTCTTGTTGAAGAGGTTTACAAGACGGAGGAACGGATCCAGACCATTGTTTTGAACTATCAGGACGGCTCCCTTCTGTTTGCTACAACCACAACTGAACCAAATAGGAACCCCGGAGCGTTGAAGAAAAATGTCAAAAAAACTGCAGACGGGGAGAAAAAAACCGGGAGCGAGTCGCTTGATACGGCGGGGGGGACATCCCCAACGGATTCCAACAGGAAGACGGAAACAGATTTGAAAACGACTCCGACGGATTTGCAAGGTGCTGCGACGCCCGGCGTAAACACGTCCGCTACTGTGACTGCGTTCGATCCTGCGGCGTCCAATACGCTGGATTCGTCCGCAAAGGCAGGTGCGTCCGAGCCTGCGACGCCCGGCGCAAACAAGTCCGCTACGGCGACTGCGTCCGAACCTGCGGCGGATGTCGCGTCTGTCACCGAATACTATCTCCGCAATGCCACTACCGGAGCATTGATCGGAACAAGGATGTACGATTCAATTAATTTTGCGGGTAGGACGTATCTGATCGAGGGGGACGCCGTATACCGCCAGTATAACGAGAATCTGGTTTTCAGGGACAACGATACGCTTTCATTCAACGATGACGGCTCCTTCAGCTTTTCTGACAATGGAGTGGTTTACAATTATTCCAGGCGAGGAGACCTAGTTTCCACGGAAAAGGCAGCGGAGGAGGGAAAATCCGAGACTGCGGAAAGTGTCACGTATAGTTACGACGATTCACACGTTCTCGTATCGCAGGAAACTACCAGGGCGGGGATTCGCACTGTGAACACGTTTGAGGACGGGAGGATTGTTCGCACGGAGAATTACAAGGATGGGCTCCTGGAGAACACAATTCGCTACAACGAGGAGGGCTACGGCAGCGTGAAGACGGTTTGGTCGATGGGGAGTCCTCTGGCTGATGTTTATTACGGCGATGACAATATACGCATAATGAAAATCGAATACCTGTAGAGGTTTCCACGGGCATCGGGTATCGCGCGGGATGCGCACAGGCGATATCGCCTGTCCACCTCTGGTGAAAGAGGCGTTCCCTGGTATCGGATATCGCGTGAGGTGCGCTTGTCAGCAAGATAACAAAACATGCCATATATTTTCAGAACAGCATTCAGATATTTGCTCTCAAAGGAAAAAGGCGTTCGCAAAACCACTGTATATATTGTTCTCGGGATCACCGCCGCTCTTGCGAGTTTTTTGACAATTCTGGCTCTTATGCGCGCCATGCGCGGCGGAAACCTGAAGGCCATCCGCGAGATACAATCCTTCGATATAGTTCTGAAAGATTCATCTCTTACGCCGTTGGAGATCGAGGGCATCCCCGGGGTAGTCAAAGCGTTTCATTTCAAGGATTACGATGTCCTTTTCTCAAAAGGGGAGTCCCCTTTTCTGATTGACGAGCCTTCGTCTTTCATACCGGGCCGTATCCGGGCGATAGATGTTTCGGCTTACCGGTCATCCGACGAGATTGATTTCGCGATGATCTCTCCATCTGTGCAAGGGAAGCCTTCCGGCGGCTTTGGGGGGTTTATCCCGTCCTTCGCCCTTTCGTCGGCGTTGTACCTCTATTCAGGAGAGGAAACGGAAGTGATGTTCCTGAAAGAGGGGCGCACAAGGCTTGCAACACCTTTCTTTGTAAGGTTCACCCCCTCCGGATTTTACCGCTCGACATATCCTGATTTTGATTCCCGCTACGCATTTATAGGACTTGATACCGCGGAAGAGCTTCTCGGGGAGAATAATTTCGATATAGGGATCCTCTGCGCCGGAGGATACAAAAATGCCGATAAGGTCTCAAAAGCGATTTCTTCCATGGATCCCGGCTGCAGCACAACAACCTTCATTCAGGCGAATAAAACACTATATTCCGCCTTGATGCTGGAAAGCAGGGTGATATATTCGTTCCTGTTTCTTGTGAGTTTGGTGGTTCTACTGCAGCTCAAATCCGCAACGAGTCGGATAATCAGCATAAAACGGAAGGACGCGGGTATCCTTAGGGTTCTTGGGTTCAATAGGCGGAGAGTCCGCGCTGTATTCGTTCTTTATGGAATGATCATGCTTGTATTCTCCGAAATCCTTGCGGTTGCAATCTCGTTTTTGATTTGCGCTAATGTCGATTCGGTGTTCCGGTTGATGGATTTTTTCTTCTCGATGTTCGGACGCAGGCTTTTCTTGTCTTCGATGGCGCTGGAGATGAATGTGTCGTGGACGGAAACACTGGTCACATGCGTATTGACGATGATTTTTGGCTTTCTGTTCATACTTTCCGGCTGCAGAACTGTGTTCAGGAGGGATCCGGTGCGGGTTGTAATGGATGCTTCTTACTGATCCGCCTGGTTTGAAGAGTACGGGATGCGTACCTCTTTTGCCGGAGGGGCGCCCGCTCTCATATAAGAGCGGACCGCAGTCTATGGGGTGTGGACGGGAGAGGACTCGGCTATGCGTCCGGAAATGAGGGGCCTAGATGGCGTTCAAACAAGGTCGAGCTCTTGAGAATAGGGGTTTCAATGGCGTTAATAGAGATTAGGAACATGGTGAAGTCATATGAGGGCCTTCTTGTCCTGGACGGGGTGGATCTGTTCCTGGAAGCGGGCAAGTCCTATGCCATCACAGGCAAATCCGGTTCGGGGAAAAGCACTCTGCTTCATGTGGCATCTCTTCTTGACAAGCCTGATTCAGGAGAATATTTCCTTGATGGGAAAGAGATTACTGAAGAGGATTATAGGAGCGACACTCTTCTGTCGCGCACAAGGCTCTTCCGTTTTGGCTTTGTGTTCCAGGATAATTTTCTTATCGGGGACTATACCGCTTTGGACAATGTGGTCGTTCCGCTGGCTTTGCAGGGAATTCCGAAAACCGACGCTGAAGCCTTGGCGCGGGAGGCGCTTGACGCGGTGGGGCTCCGTGAGAGAATGCGTCATAAGCCGGCAGAGCTGTCCACCGGGGAAAAACAGCGGGTGTCGATTTGCAGGGCTCTTGTCTCCGCTCCTGACGTGATTTTTGCCGATGAGCCCACTGGTGCGCTGGACGAGGAGAATGCGGCGGTGGTTGAAGAGATGCTTCTTTCTTTGTCCCGCGACGGGGGGCGCACCCTTGTTTTGGTCACGCACGATGCGGATTTTGCAATGATGTGCGACAATGTATATCGCATCCAGTCAAAAAAACTGGTAAGAATAAAGTAATCGCCGGCAAAATGGTATTGTGACAGGTTCGATTCAGAGGCGAAGAAAGAATACGAGTTTTTGGAGCGCTGTTGCAGGGCTGAAGTAGTTTAGGTTTGCGTGTCGGCTTAAATCGGCATTTTCTAAAGCATCCGGTGACTCCTGATAGGTCGAGGAAAAGGCTGAGAGCCCAGGGACAACCGACGGAATTGATTGTAAAAGAATGGAGTTTTTGAAATTCTACATCAGGCATGCTCTCTCCGCTAAACGGCGCTTCGCACTGTGCTTTTTCATTGTGGTGTTGTGCTTTACCCTTGTGGTCGCTACGCTTGTGTTCAGCAGCTCAATGATGAGAGGGATGGAGGCAAAGATTGTACACCTCTCTTCTGGACATTTGTCAGTAAAGGCGAACTCCTCGGCTGTTCGCGATGCTTTGTCCTCTGCGGATGAAGAGATTGCCTCATCAGGACTCTTCCCCCGGAAAGGAAGAATGGTCGGCGAGGAGCCCTATGAAATATACTCTGTTGTCGACGGTTACGCCATGCTCTACTCAAAAGAAGGAAGTGCCGCGTTCTCAGTGAAAGGCGTTAGTGACAGGTACCTTGAAGACCGCGGCGAATACATTGACTGCATTTTTATGCAGGATGAGGATGTAAAGTCCGACGCATCGAAGGCTTATTCGCTGAATGTACAGAACTCTGGTGTTGATGGTACTACCTCGAGGGATCTTCCTGTAAAGCGTGTGGTCATCAGTAAATCCACTTCAGAGAATTTGAAGCTGAAGATCGGGGATAGAATGGCGCTTCTTGCAGCCAACCCGTCGGGAAGGGCGGCTGTGCGACCGGATGTGGCAGTGGTGTACGGTATATATACGTCATATTTCTCGGAAATCGACGACAATATTGTCTTTGTGCCCTCTGAATACGCAGACATTCTTTTCCCCGGGGATAAATCCAAAAGAGTCGAGATTGTGATACGTGACTGCACTTACAACAGAATGTCGCTTTTGAAGGATATTCTTCGCCGCGACTTTGCCGTATCAGATTATATGGAATCGAATTCCGGAATTTGGCGCACGCTCACCAGCAGTAACCAGGCTATTGTTCTGATCCTCCTTCTTATAATTGTCGTTTCATCGTACTCAACCACATCCGCCACGCAGCAGATTTTCTTCGAGGAACAGAAGACTTTGGGAATTTTCAGGATGCTCGGTGCGAATCGCCCGGTCTTGCGGCGCGCAATGCTCTTTCTGGTTCTTTCGGTTGACGCCGCTTCTTGCTTCGCCGGCGTGGCTGCAGGTCTTCCTCTTGGCGTGGCTCTGCCATACATTATTAAAAAATTCGGTCTTATGGGAGATTCGACGGGGATGTACCTATTGGATTTCAAGCCGTTTGTTCCTGTTCGTGGAATAATTCTTCTGTTTGTCGCTCAAATCGCGATCTCGGCGCTCTTCGTACTGTTCGGCCTGAAAAGCGTATTTTCAGAAGCGGGGAAAGATGATATGATAAGACCATAGCGCGAGGGGCGCTGAAGGCGGTTTTGCCTCAGTTTTACCTCGGTTTTACCGAGGTTCTACTGCGGTTTTGACGCCGTATTACCACGGTTTTGCCGCCTTACGTTATGTTTTGGGAGGGTGCGGACAGGGAATGAGCATGGAAGTTTTTGTTTTGGGAACGAGCGGAATGATGCCCCTGCCGGGCAGGTGTCTTACAAGCGCCATGGTGAGGCGCGAGGGGCGGCTCTTTCTCTTCGATTGCGGGGAAGGCACCCAGGTAAGCATAAGACGACTCAATCTCTCCTGGAAAAAAATCGACAGCATTTTCATTTCCCACATGCACGCGGACCATGTTACGGGTTTGCCCGGTCTTCTTATGTTAAGCTCCCAAGTCGATCGTACGGAACCTCTTTATATATATGGGCCGGAGAGGGTTCGGGAGTATGTGGAGACAACCCGACGCATGCTCGACATGTTTATAAACTACGAGATCCGGTACATCACGGTGGAGAGCGGAACTGTATACGACGATGGAATGATGACAGTTGACGCGGTGCCGCTCTTGCATACCAAGCCGTGTTTCGGATTTGTTATGAGAGAAAATCTGCGTCCCGGTGAGTTCAGTGTGGAAAACGCCAAGGCTCTCGGAGTGCCAGAAGGCCCGCTTTGGGGCAGACTTCAGCACGGCTCGGATGTTGTTTTGGAGGATGGGAGGGTAGTGCACCCGTCCGATGTGCTGGGTCCGGAAAGGGCTGGCGTGTCTTTTGCCTATATCACAGACACAATGTACCTCTCCCATATTGCAAAGCATGTGGAAGGGGTGGATCTTCTCTTGTGTGAGGCAATGTTTACAAAAGATCTCTCAGAGGATGCCTACGAAAAAAAGCACATGACGGCATCTCAGGCGGCCACTATCGCTCGCGATGCGGGAGCGAAGAAGCTGGGTCTCATACATTACAGTCCCAGGTTCGCCAATTCCGAGCTTCACCTTTTGCAGGAGGAGGCGGATGCCGTGTTCCCCGGAACGGTTTTGTGCAGGGATAGGATGTCGTTCGAGCTGAAGGCTGCACAGTAGTCCCGTAAGAGGCAAAACGGAACTGTCGCGGCATTCGGGATTTTTTGAATTTCAGCTGGCAAGGCGGCGGGTCTTTCCGCTTTAATGCCGGCTCGATGCGAAATTATGAAGCGGTATGCATTGTTTTTCGTGATATGCGCTCTCTCTTTGTTCTTCCTTTTCTCGGGTTTGTTCGGAGTACACGGTTATTTTTATAACAATTCGCTGCGTAAGCAGATCGCCAAGACGCGCGAGGAGCAGAAGCGGTTATCTGTCCTGATTGAAGCGTTGAGGGAAAAGCGGGAGGCGGCGGATACCGAGGAGGCTTTGAGGGACAGCGCCGCAAGCCTTGGATACTACATCGAAGGGGATGAGGTCTATTCTTTTGATTCTCCGGCTCTTCAGGAGGATGCCGTACAAAACGGCGAGCGCGAGATAAGGCCGTCGTTCACAGGACTGTCTGCTCTGTCTGTTGCCATGTTGGCTGCGGGAGCGGCCTTGCTAGTGACGACGCTGGTCTGGTTTTTGTCGAACAAGGCTCCAGGTGGGGAGACCCCGGGAGACGGTTCGTCTTCCGGCGGTATTGACGGCGGACTGGGCGATTCAGGCAAGATGGATTATTTCGAAGCGGAAGACGAGGATTTGTATATAAATGCCTGATTCCCAAAGGATAATAGATATTTCAGCCTTTTTTGCCTCGAGAAATGGTGCTCCGGAAAAAGTCCGGGAGGCTTTCCGCGACGCAGTACCTTGTTCTGCCAGTGGTTCTTTGGACAGTGGCCGGGGTCTCGGGCGAGTGTACAAGGACGTGGACCAGGCGTCTTGTTCTGCCCGGGGTTCTTTGGAAGAAGAGCCCACGTGCGGCGCTCTGCGTGAGAAGGACTGCCAGAAGCTTTCCTCCGCTGCTGCGGATAATTTTCCAGAGCCCGGCTCCAGGTCCGCGGACAGCGTGAATTTAGATCGCCGCGATGAGCTTGCGAACAGCACGAATCTTGAGCCCGGCTCCGTGCCTGCGGACAGCGTGAATTTAGGGTGCCACGATGAGACTGCGGACAGCATGAATCCAGAGCGCCGCGATGAGGACAGCACTGCCCGGCAAATTGCCGCCCGGCTGCAAAAAGGCGAGGTTTGTGTGCTCCCTTGCGACACGATATACGGGCTTTCGGCGGTTTGGGGCAAAGCAGGAGAGGTTGCGTTGAGATCTCTCAAAGCCCGCGACGCCGGAAAACCTTTCATCGCGCTTGCAACGCTGGAGCAGGTGAAAAACCTCGCAGACGACCTCCCGATGGAAATTGAGGCGCTCTGGCCTGCGCCGCTCACCGTCATTTTGAAGCTGAAAATGGGAGGAGATCAGGCGTTCAGGGTTCCCGGAAACTCTTTTCTTCAGAAGATCCTCTCTCTCACGGGCTCTCCCATATTCTCCACCAGTGTTAATATCTCAGGCGAGGCGCCCCTTTTGTCCTTTTCGGACATTGCGGAGCGTTTCGGCGGTAAGGTTGATTTTCTTGTGAAGGCGGGAGAATCGCAAGGAAGTTCGCCGTCCACATTGCTTGACGCGACATCCCGCCCGTACCGCATTCTCCGTCAAGGGGTTTTTCAGGTTCCCGGGACGATTCTTAAGTGACCCGAGCGGATTGTGCCTGGAATATGTACATCAGTGATCACATGCGGCAGGCGTATACGCGACGTTACACATGTTTTGCGGTTTTCAGGATACGATTTGTCCGGAAGGTGATTTGTTTGTAAAGCCTTTGAAAAGCCTTTGAAGAGACGGGGGATGGAATATGGACATAAACGAGGCGAGGGAGCTGATAAACTCTGTAGATACGCAAATGGCAGTCCTTTTTGCACAGCGCATGAAAGCCGTGAGAGAGATCGCTTTTTACAAGAAAGAGCGCGGAATTCCGGTGGAGGACAAGGAAAGAGAGACCCGGGTTCTTGAGTCCCACCTCGACGAAGTCGGCGATGACGGGATTCTTCCGTATTACATCAGGTTCATGAGAAGCGCTATTGAATTAAGCAAACACTATCAAAGGCTTCTTGTGAGCGGTATCCGTGTATCTTACTGCGGGGCAGAAGGCGCATTTGCCCAGATTGCCGCGTCGAGGATCTTCCCCGGGGGAAGCCAAGTGCCTTTTCCTTCTTTCAGCGACGCATACATGGCTGTCGTGTCCGGAAACTGCGACGCAGCTGTGCTTCCAATTGAAAACAGCCAGGCAGGCGAGGTGGGTCCTGTGCTGGATCTGATGTATTCGGGCTCTCTCTATGTGAACGGCGTGTATGATCTATCCGTATCCCACAATCTTCTCTCTCTTCCGGGGGCTTCTATAGACGACATAAAAAAGGTTGTCAGTCACCCCCAGGCGCTCTTTCAGTGCGCGAAGTATATTCACGACCATGGATTTGAAACCCGGGAGGCAGAGAATACCGCAATAGCGGCAAAAAATGTTTCAGAGGGGTCCGATCCACATGTAGGGGCGATCGCAAGTGCTGACGCTGCAAGGCTTTATGGTTTGCAGATTCTTGAGTGTGATATAAACGAAAGCAGGTCTAATACAACACGGTTTGCTGTTTTTTCCAGCGTGGAGAACAAGGCGCGGGAGAAGAAGAGCGGAATGGGTTTCATTCTCCTGTTTACAGTGAGGGACGAGGTGGGTTCTCTCTCCAAGGCTGTCAACACGGTAAGCGCCTATGGTTTCAACATGAGAGTTCTCCGATCCCGGCCGGTGAAGGATCTGCCCTGGCATTATTATTTCTATGCTGAGGTTGAGGGTGATGACTTGTCTGATAACGGCAAAAGGATGATGAAAGCGATGGAAGGGGTGTGCAAAAGCGTTAAAATCGCCGGTCGCTACACAGCAGGGCACAATTCAGAGCAGGGCGGGGAGAGTATCTGACAGAACCTCGTCTCTGGAAATGGGGACATCTTTTGCACAAGAGGGATTATTTATGAATATGGATTTCAGATGTCGGCTTCCGATTCCGATGGAGACAAAGGAGATGTTTCCCCTCTCGGAGATCGCCTCTCGTGCCGTGAGGGAAAGAGTCCAGCGGCTGAAGGACGTTTTTTCCGGGAAAAGCGACAGCATGGTTCTGATAATCGGTCCATGTTCGGCGGATCGCGAGGATGCCGTGATGGAATACATCTCTCGTCTTGCAGCGGTGCAGGAGGAGGTCGGGGAGCGGATCCTGATAGTTCCGAGGATCTATACGAATAAGCCGCGCACAACGGGAGACGGCTACAAGGGTATCCTTCATCAGCCGGATCCGGCATCCATGCCTGACCTTTTCAGAGGAATTATAGCCACACGGGAGCTTCATATGCGCGCGGTAAACGAAACGGGCTTTGTCTGCGCGGATGAGATGCTATATCCAGAGAATTATAAGTATATCGACGATATCCTGGGCTATGTGGCGGTTGGCGCGAGAAGTGTGGAGAACCAGCAACACCGGCTTGTGGCGAGCGCTGTAGATTGTCCGGTGGGAATGAAAAATCCGACAAGCGGGGACCTGTCTGTCATGTTGAACGCTGTGAAGGCGGCTCAACACCAGCATGATTTCATATATCGCGGCTGGGAAGGACATTCGGCTGGAAACCAATGCGCTCATGCGATTCTTCGCGGCTATGTGGACACCCAGGGGCTGTCTTATCCGAATTATCATTACGAGACGCTTGTGCGCCTTTGTGAGCTGTACAGCAAGTGGAATCTGGAGAATCCCGCCGTTGTCATCGACTGTAATCACGCGAACAGCGGTAAGAATCCCTTTGAGCAGCCCAGGATACTGCGGGAGGTGCTTCATTCGTGCAGGCATAATACTGAAGTGGGAAGGATTGTGAAGGGTTTCATGGTGGAGAGCTATATAGAGGATGGCAACCAGACCGCTCCGGGCGGTGTTTACGGACAGAGCATAACAGATGCGTGTCTAGGCTGGGAGAAGAGCCGTGCTTTGATTCTGGATATGGCAGAGACCCTTGGATGACGCTTTTGCGTTGTTTACAAGGCGGGCTCTTCGTTGAGGTCGGGCGGATTCTGATTCTGGATATGGCAGAGACCCTCGGATGACGCTTTTGCGTTGTTTACAAGGCGGGTTTTTCTCCGAGGCTCTGCGGATTTTGTCATGGAATGCGGAACGGGTGATTTTGCGAGATTCGGAAGGGATGTATGAATGTGATAATCAGACCAGCAAAGCTTGCCGGACGGATAAGAGCGGTCTCGTCCAAGTCCGACGCTCATAGGCGTCTAATTCTTTCCGCTCTGTCTGATAGACCAACCGACATATTCTGTGATGACATTTCCGACGATATAGCCGCCACGATGGATTCGTTGAACAGGATGGGCGCGAATATAACATTCGATGGCGCGGAGGGTGTTTTCCATGTTGAGCCTGTTCGGCTGCGTTCCGGTTCATCGCCTGAATGTAAACAGATCAATGTGAGGGAAAGCGGATCCACGCTGAGGTTTCTGCTTCCGGTTATCGCCGCTCTTGGTCTTGACGCCAGAATTTCGATGGGCGGGCGGCTCCCAGAGAGGCCTTTGAGTCCCCTTTGGGAGGAATTGGAGCGTCATGGGGCAATTCTTTCGAGGCATCAGGACGGTTCAATCGGGATAGGAGCTCTCGGCTCTGGCAAACTGGATTTCCGCGGCGGGCTCTCGGGCGGCAAAAACGAAGACGTCCGCGTCGGCGAGCAATCTCGGGGAGATTGTATCAAACCGCCTTTCCGCGGCGGGCTCTTGCGCGGCAAAAACGAAGACGTCCGCGCCGGCGAGCTGTCTCGGGGAGATTGCATCAAAGGAGACCTCCTTCGCGGCGGGCTCTCGGGCGGAGAGTTCCGTCTCAGGGGGGACGTCTCCTCTCAGTTCGTGACAGGTCTCCTTTTCGCGCTTCCTCTCCTGGATGAGCCGTCCTGGATTCGACTTTTGGGACCTGTGGAGTCTAGCGGTTATATCGACATGACTCTTCGCGCGATGAGGGACTTCGGTGTGTCTGTCGAGCGGGACGCCGATCTTTTGAGCGTCGTCGAGCGCTGTGAAGACCCTTCCCCACTGACTGCAAAAACCGGGATGGCGGACGGCTTACGCACTCCGTACTTGTCCCCGGGGCGCGTTGTTGTGGAGGGAGACTGGTCCGCCGCTGCGTTCTGGGAAGTCGCCGGTCTTCTTTCTGCGACAAAGGACGCCTCCATGCACGAAGCGTGGGGCTTTGGCAGGATCCACGCTGAATGGAACATCTGTCGGGAGACTCTTCGAGAAATGACGCCCGCCGGAGGAGCTTTCGGCAATAATGAGATGCTCCCCATGACCCCGATGATCACCGTTGAGGGCCTGGACGAATCTTCAGCACAGGGAGACCGTGCTGTCAGATCTTTGAAATGGCTTGTAAGCGCTGGAGGAGCGGAAATTGACGCTGCCGACATTCCGGATCTTGTGCCTGTTCTCGCAGCACTTGCCTCGGTGTCTCCGGGAGAGACAGTGTTTACACGGGCGTCAAGACTGCGCCTTAAGGAAAGCGACCGTATAAAATCCACAGTGGACATGATCCTCTCTCTCGGTGGAGCCGCCCGCGAGACTTCCGACGGACTTGTTGTGTGCGGTGTGGAACATCTCAGGGGCGGACGTGTGGACAGCAGGGGAGATCACAGGATTGCAATGAGCGCTGCGGTTCTGTCAACGGCATGCGCGGGTGATGTGGAGATCACCGGCGCTGAAGCGGTTGGAAAGTCATATCCTTTGTTTTGGGAGCATTTCAGGGCTCTCGGCGGAAATATCATCGAGGAAAGGTAAGCAATGGAAAACGCGATAGGAACGATTTACAAATTCACAATTTGGGGGCAGTCCCATTCTCCGGAGATCGGTGTTGTGATCGAAGGTGTTCCCGCAGGGACGAGAATAAATCTCGACAGGTTGGAGGAGTTTCTTGACAGGAGAAGACCCGGTAGGGACAGGTTTTCAACGGCAAGGAAGGAGAGCGACGTCCCGGAGTTTGTTTCGGGCTTTTCGAGAGCCGCGAACCCAGCCGGAGGGAGGATCCTTGTTGCCTCCGGAGCGGTCGTTTCTGCGGTGATTCGCAACACGGATGTTCGTTCAGCGGACTACGAAGAACTCCGTTATGTCCCGCGCCCGTCTCATGCGGATGCCGCGGCGATGGTTCGATACGGTGATTTTCGGGATTTCCACGGCGGCGGACAGTTTTCCGGGAGACTGACTGCTCCTCTTTGCGTTGCGGGCGGAATAGCTATTCAGATATTGGAAAAAATTGGGATCAAGGTGTCCGCCCATCTTGTCCGCGCAGGAGGCGAGACTGGTCGGGACAATATGCTTCGGGCCATCGACGCGGCGCGTTCAGACGGAGACTCAGTGGGCGGTGTCGTTGAATGCGTGGTGGAGAATGTCCCCGCGGGGGTGGGGGAGCCCATGTTCGACGGAATTGAGAACAGGATCTCCCAGACCGTGTTTGGAATCCCGGCAGTGAAAGGAATAGAGTTCGGAAGTGGGTTCCGGGGCTCCGATTTGAGGGGAAGCGAGAACAACGATTCTTTTTTCTTTGCGCCCGGTTCGCCTGTGTTCCAGGATTTGGCTCCGGATCTGGCTCCGGACGGCGATGAGACAGATGGCAAAGGAGCCGAGGATAAAGACCTTCCGGCTGGCTCTCTTGGCGGAATAACCGACATGACAACCGACGGAACAACCGACGGAACAACCGACAGGGCAGCGACTCAGAGAATTCTCCGGTGTGTCAGGACACGAACTAATAACCACGGAGGCTCGCTTGGAGGGCTCTCCAGCGGAATGCCGATTGTGTTCCGTGTGGCGTTCAAGCCCACTCCGTCGATAGCTCGGGAGCAAAGAAGTGTGGACATTCGAACGGGCCGTGAGGTGCTTTTGAAGATCAAGGGTCGACACGACCCGTGTGTGGCTCTTCGCGCTGTTCCGGCAGTTGAGGCGGCCGCTGCAAGCGCGGTCTACGATCTGATAAGGATCCGCGATTCCGAGGCCGGATGTTGAACGCAGCGCTATATGCGCCGAGTGAGATGCTCGCGCGAGGCTTTGTTTTCTCAAATTGTTGAGTTGTCGATCGGATGTGTGCGGAAGGAGCAAATGAATGAAATTCGGGCTTTTGGGCGAGAGGTTGGGGCACAGCTATTCTCCCGGCATACACAAAGACCTTCATGGATATGAGTACGCTCTATATGAGGTTCAGCCGGAGGAACTCGGCGATTTTCTCGCGAGTACAGATCTTGACGGAATGAACGTCACAATTCCTTACAAGCGCGCTGTAGTGCCGTTTTGTGCCGAAATATCGGACGCGGCGAGACGCATCGGATGTGTGAATACACTTGTGAAGAGGAAGGATGGTTTTTTCGGACATAATACGGACTACGACGGGTTCATCCATATGGTTAGGGAAAGCGGGATCGGCATCGATGGGAGGAAGGTTCTCATCCTCGGAAGCGGAGGAGCTTCTCTTGCTGCCCGGGCGGCTCTTCTGGATTTGGGCGCGTCGGATGTCGTGGTGATCTCTCGCTCTGCGAGGTCCGGCGGCGAGATTCTCGGCAACTTCCCCGGAGGGGACTTTTCCGGCGCCAGTCCTAGCGGTGACATTTCAGGTGGCAATTTGCCCGGTGCCGACATTCCCGGCAACTTCCATGGCAGCGATTTGCCCAGCGGCGACGGTTTACATGGCAGACACATCCCCTGTGCCGAGATTTCAGGCAGTGGCATTCCCGACAACTTCCACGGCGGCGATTTGCCCGGTAGTGGCATTTCTTGCGCCCCCAGCGGCGACGGTTTACATGGCAGACACATCCCCTGTACCGATATTTCCGGTACTGGCATTCCCGACGACTTCTATGGTGGCGATTTGCCCGGTAGCGACTATTCGGAAGGCTTCTCCGTCGACCCCAGCGGCGGAAAGTCGTGTATCCGGCATGATGCAACCGCTCGGCTGAATCCAAGTCTCATTGAGTCTCCGCAGTGTCCATACACCGCTCTTATCCGGCATGATGCAACCGCTCGGCTGAACCCGAGTTGCATTGACCCCCCGCGGAGTTCATACACCGCTCGCATCCGGTTTGATACATACGGCAGGCTGAACCGGCACGCCGACGCGGAGATCATTGTCAACACGACTCCTGTCGGCATGTATCCAGATAACGGTGCCTCCCCTGTGGACCTGAGGCTTTTCCCTTCCCTTTGCGGTGTGTTTGACGTGGTTTACAATCCGAAGAGGACCGCGCTGCTCTTGCAGGCAGAGACGCTTGGGCTTCCATTTTCTGGCGGTCTTGGAATGCTTGTCGCCCAGGCTTTGCATAGCGCAAGACTATGGCTTGGAGGGGGCGTTTCCGACGAAAAGTCCCATTTCGCCAGGATCCACCTTGAAAGAGATATGAGAAACATCATTCTTGTCGGCATGCCGGGGAGCGGAAAAACGTCCATAGGCAAAGCTTTGGCAAAAATGACCGGTCGAAGGTTCGTGGACACGGACAGCATGGTGGAGAAAGAGGCGGGCAGGAGCATCCCGGAGATTTTCAGAACGGATGGAGAAGCCGCGTTCAGGGCTTTGGAGACGGAAGCGGTGTCGGTTGCGGGAAAAGAATCTGGTCTTGTCATAGCAACCGGAGGCGGGGTTGTTGTAAAAGAGGAGAATTATCCTCTCCTTCATCAGAACGGGAGAATTTTCTGGATACAGCGGGACTTGGACGCTCTTACAGTGGAGGGGCGCCCGCTTAGCGCGTCAACGGGAATCGGGACGCTCTATTCGGCAAGGCAGAGCCTTTATGAGATGTTCGCCGACGAGATGGTCATGAATGACTCCACCATCGAGTTGGCGGCGCAAAGGATTCTGGACCGCTTGAAGTGACTATCCCGAGGAGGCAAGACGATGAAAATACTTTTTATAAACGGACCCAATCTCAACATGTTGGGGCTTCGCGAACCGGATTTGTACGGACGGCGCGACTATGCCGCTCTCGAAGAATTTTGCAGGCTTTCCTGCGAGGATTTGTCGAAGAAATATTCGGTTGAAATTGAATGCGAGATATTTCAATCGAACAGCGAAGGCGCCCTTGTATCCCGAATTCAGGAGGCATATTTCGACCACACGGACGGAATCGTCATCAATCCTGCCGCTTACACACATACGAGCGTTGCAATACTTGACGCCCTGAAGGCAGTGTCGATTCCGGCTGTCGAGGTGCATTTGACCGACATAGACAGTCGGGAAGAGTTTCGGAGGACAAGTTATGCGGGCTTGGCTTGTGAGAAGCGTTTTTCCGGTTTCGGATTTGAAGGCTATCGCATGGCAGCCGAATACCTTGTGGAGAGGCTTTCCAAGGGGAAATGACGCCTCTCTTTTGCGTCGGACGCGTCGGTTGCAATGTGGTAAGGTCACGGGTCTGTTTTGGCCGAGTGCCGGACGGCGGCAACGACGACACCGTCGCGGGCTTGTTTTAGCCTAGTGCTGGACGGAGGCAATGCGCCACCGTCTTGGGTGCTGCAGCTTGAACTGCCGATGGCTGCGACCCCGGGCGGCATTTAGGCGGCAACGACGATACCGTCGCGGGTGCTGCGACTTGAACTGTCGATGACTGCGACCAGGGTTGCATTTAGGCGGCAATGCGGTAAGGTCTCCAATGGCGCGCCGCAACGCTTTTATATTGCAACATGAATTGCAGGACGAGAAAGACAGGCTAGAAAACTCCGATGGCGCGCCACAACGCTTTTATATCGCAATTACATCAAATACTCTTCACAAACAGCGAACTAAGCCCTGACCCCGCCAGTATCACGGCGGAAACCACAATTCCCGCGATAAAAACACCGAGACAGATCGCAAGAAAGCTTTTCTTCTTGTCGAGTCCGAGCACCCATGCGCCAAGCGTTCCTGTCCATGCCCCAGTCACAGGCAGGGGAATCGCAACGAACACCAACAGCCCGAGAATTCCGTATTTTTCAATCTTGACGCCAACGTTTTTTCTTGCCCGCGCAACTGTTTTTTCAAATATTCTATGATACAAGCCCCACCTGTCCAGCATCCTGTGCAAGGTGTTCAGAAAAACAATCCCAATAGGGTAGACTAGCATATTGAAGAGGACTGCGACGACAAAACATTGGACAATTCCGATTTCGTTGAAGTACATGAATGGTATCGCCCCGCGAAGCTCGCTCACCGGGATAATCGAAAGAAGAGCACCGATTGCTATAATCTTAATCATAATATGTCCTGTGTTTTATCAAAGGCACTGCCTTTTGTATTCGGTCTGGATTCGGGTCTCGAAAAGCCACTCGTTTAATTCTCCATGGTCTCCGGAGAACGTTTCTGTAAAAGACAGAAATACAGCGGACCCGCCCCGGCTGAGGTGTCCGGGAGGATTATCCTGCCGTGGTCGAGATTCTCGGC
>CAMKPI010000021.1 GCA_946414625.1 uncultured Spirochaetaceae bacterium
AATTGCTCCAGCGACAATAAGCGCCACTGCAAAAATCGTGAAGATTGTATCCACCGCGTTGCCCGGCTGAATAACGAAGATGACCCCAACCGCAATCATAATAAGCGCGATGAGGACGAATCCAAACTTTGTTTTTCCCATATCAAACTCCTTGCAAACAAATGCAAAATCTTTGCTTCAGTAGCCGACAAACCGAGCCATGCTGCCAGGACAGAATCCCCGCGTGGATTTTCAGAGAGAGCGTGGAATCCCAGGCTCTGCGCGGGTTCTGCGCAGGCTTTCGGGGGGTCCGTGCCCGCCCAGACACCCTCGTGCACTCTGCGCAGGCTTTCGGGAAAGCCGCGCGCGCCCAGATCTCCCCAGGCGCTGCTCGGGCTTTGCACGGGCTCTCGAGGTTCCCGTGCGCGTGCGCCTATATTCCCGGGCTCTGCGTAGGCACTGCGCGGACTCTTCTGCGTAGGCTCTCGGGGGGTCCGTGCCCGCCCAGATGAGTTACACACGGTCATACACATGCCGCAATCGCCTTCTCTCGATGGGCCCGTCCGCTCGCGTGCGCGAAAACCAGAACTCGCCGCCTTTTCCTGAGGAATGCGCCCGGCAGGGGGCGATCTATCGCTCCGCCTGCATCCTCTCTACAAACCAGTTCTTCAGTGCCGTGACGCGGCGAGAGAACGAGCTCTCCAGATCTACGGTATAGAAGATGAAACTGATCTTCGGCTTCTGCCCAGGTATAAAAGCCGAGCCGTCGATCACGAACTCTCCGGACTTGTCGTCAAGAGTCACGGAAAGCGACATCTCCAGCGCACCGCTCTCCACGCAAGTGACGCCGGCAAATCGTATCGGAGTATGGTTCCGAATCACCAAACCGAACGAGGAGCCGATGTAGTAGTCCACCGTATAAGTGTTGCCGCCGAAACGGTTATCTTTCTGATACGCAAACAGCGTAAACGTGGGCTCCGCTCCGTCAGCGAACGGTGTGCTGTCCGCTCCTGTTCTGACCGCTGCAGAGCTTGCAACGTCTGTCGCCGAGGCGACGTCCGAAGCCGCTTTCACCAAGCCGGATGAAGGCAGCTCAGAAAAAACCGGGTCTTCAATACGAGACTTCCTGTCATCAAGGTCGCTTATCAGGTAGCTATCCTCAAAAAGGGTCTTTGGCTTATAGCCCGCCCGGCGTGAGATGTACTGCAGCCCCTTCTGGGTTGAGATGGCGGTGAGCGCATTCAATACACTGAGAGCCTTCTCCTCCCGCGAAAGATTCGCGAAGTATTCAGGATATGGAACCCTTTCGGAAAGAGACACATAGACTCCGTCCGAACCGGATCCCGCTTTTATAGTCGAAGATTCCGGAGAAACATCGGACTCGGCAGCAAAGACCGCAAAGCAGAGGGTCAAATACGCAAGAAACAACAATATCTTTTTCATTGAATTCATTAACAGAAGCCAATTCACAGGCTCATTCGCCGAACGCGAACGCCTCGTAAAAATTAAGCAGAGAAAGCGAGACAAGCACGGCAGCGACAACGTCCGTGAGCCAATGCAGTCCGCACATGGCCCTGAATACGCACACAAGAATGCCCACAAGCCGCAGAACCGCTGCAATGAAAGTCCGCCCGCGTTTTCCAGCCACATCCGAGACCGAAAAGCATACGACAAACGCAAACATCGCATGAGTGGACGGATAAGAGGGCTCCAGGACTCCCATAGGCATCACCGGGCGCGAATTCACAATAAGTGCCTTGTCGAAAAAAAGATACACAACACCGGTTGCGATATATAGTAAGACAGTAAGCCCCACATCCGGTGCAATTTTGAAACCCGAACCCTTTTTCAAAGCTGACACCAAGGCCCCGACATACATAAAGGCAACTGATGCGAACGCCACGTAAAGTCCATATGTGGAGCCGCTCCTGTAAAGGTCTCCCTTGGCATATGGGAAAAGTCGGCGCACAAGGTCGTTAAAAGTAGAGAACCCCACCGCCGACCCGCCGGGTCCTATTGGGGAGACATCGAATTTCATGACTACAGCGGTGAATATGCAGAACAGAGCGAAGAAAAACAGAGCTTTGAACAGCTTGTCATGCTTTGAAGTATTGTCGGACATAGATCCCCCTAACCGTATCTATCTGCTATTGCGTTATCGCTGAATGTGAAATCAATACTTATTCTACACGCGATGGCATAGACGCCTATGCCCAGGGCTTGGCACCCGCCGCAAAACACCTGGAAGATTATTTTACCGCCATAACGATTAAATTTCAAACGGGCATCCCGGGCTCTGAAACACGAAAGCCAAACAAGGAAGCAGGAATTGCCCCTGTCCGTCGCAAAATTCACAAGCCATGAAAAACAAAGCGGCGGGACAAAACATCCCGCCGCCGGGGGAAAAACTCATTCTACCGTGAAGAGAGCATCCTGAGACAGCAGCACCCCTTCAGAATCGGACACAGTCAAAGTACCCTTCAGAGAAGTTCCTGCCGCCGCCTTGGTTATCACTCTGAAACGGGCGGAAGCCTCTTCCGAGACAGAGAGGAATCTTGTGCTCAGCGTTGGGGTGAGAATCACAAAAAGCGGATCGTCACTCTCGAATTTCACCTCCACTCCCGCAAGGTTCTCGCTGCCGGTATTCTTCAAATCGAAAACCACATCAGCCTGCCTGCCCTTAGGAAGGACATTACCATCCTGTCCTTTCACTGAAAGACCGGTCATATCCAAGTGCCTGCCCTGCTTGATGTCGGGGTTAGGAGAGAAGACCGCGTAGAGTGTCGTATCTTTCACCGGCATCTTGATCCTGTCTCCCTCCCTGTATGCAACTTCTCCGTTCTCAGTCAGTGCCCAGCCCTGGAACAGCATCGCCCCATTCGGGCCTTTCAGCATCGGAACTTCAATCTCGGAACCGGGGTTCGCCGTGAACGTGCTGGAATAATTGAAATTATCGCTGCTGTTCACAAATTTCAGGACAGGATAGTAAAACTCGCTGTACCTGTAGAGCCAATCGGCATTCTCGTAGTCGTCATCGGCAAGAGACGCCAAAATCTTTTCGGAGCGTTCCTTTGAAAGCACAGGCCTCTGGAGCTCATGAAGAGCCTTCTTTGCTTCGCGGTACGCAATCGCGTCGTCCTTGTCGTATGCCATCTCAAGCCTTGCGGTGAGTTCCTCGTACCGGGAGACGAAGTCTTCCCATTCGCTCTGAAAGGCGGAAATCTCGGGGTTCGTCCCGCTTTCGCCCTTGGATACAGAACTGGACGAAGCGCTGCCGGAGCCCGAACCAGTCACAGAAAGGGGCGAAGAAGCCTTCTCTGAAGACGCCGCTGCCGGCGAAGAGGTATCCATGGCGGAAGAGGTCGCCCCGTCTGCCTGAGAAGCCTTGACGGAGTCGGATGCACTCTCCTGAGCGGAAGCAACCCGGTTTTCAACAGCGGTGTTCTCTACCGCCGCTTTCGCATTCTTCTCCTTGCCGCCTTTCGCAAACGCAAAAGACGCCGTCAGAAGAACCAGGAGAATGACCAAAATATTTCTAAAAAAAGTTTTTTTCATGTTTCACCTCGTTTCTTTTCGATTTCAACACAGGTAATTTACACCAAATGATTTTATTCGACAAAAGAAACGGCTCTCCGACACAAAATCGACACATTGACATGGGAGAGGCATCGCAAAAAAAAAGCGGGCTTCCGCCCGCCGTGCTCTGAATTCATAGTTCTGCCCCGAGAGCTGCTGTTAATCGCCCTGGTTTTAAGCAGGCTTTCGCCCGCCGCGCTCAGCATATCGAGCCGCCCTGGGAGGAAGAGCGTCGCCAAAAAAAGGCGGGCTTCCGCCCGCCATGCGCCATTATTCCCCAGTGTTTCTTCCGTGGCAGTTTTTGTATTTCTTTCCGCTGCCGCACGGACAAGGGTCGTTTCGCCCCACCTTGGGAGCCGAACGGACAACCTGCACAGGGCTTGTCTGTCCTGCGTCTGCATCCCTCCGGGCGGCAGACGCGGCTTTTTCCGCCTTTCTGCGAAGCGCATCGTTCGCAGTCTCTTTTCCGTCTCCTTTTGATCCTGCGTTTCCGTCCTGTCCCGGAGTACCTGCGAAGCCTGACGACTCAGCATGAGTCTCGGTTATCCTCACCTGTCTCCGGCGCACTGCCGGGGTATTCTCCGCATCAGAATCACGCCGTATCTGAACCTTGTTCAGTATGCGTGACATCTGTTTCTTGATGTTCAGTATCATCTTGTCGAAGATGTCAAACCCCTCCAGCTTGTATTCCACAAGCGGGTTTTTCTGGGCATAAGACCTGAGAGAGACCGCATCGCGGAGATCTTCCAGTTCCTCAAGGTGATTCTGCCAGAAGGAATCCACCTGGTGCAGGTAGTTCTGTTGGATAAAGAAGGAGAACATGGCTCTGTCAATCGGGGACAGCTTCGCTTCAATCGAGGTTCTGAACGCCGCCTTGATCCGCTGTGAAAGTTCCGCGGCCGACAGCGAGGGATCATCCTTCGCCGGAGAATAATCGAATCCCGTGTTGTCCGAAACAAGGCGTACCGTATCCTCCAGCCGTCCTTCCTCGCGTCCGCTGGCGCGTTCCTCAACGCTCTCCTCAATCAGGTCCTCGCACGCGCGGGCGGCACGCTCCGTGCAATTCTCATCCTGCAATATCTCATCCCGCTGAGCATATATGAAATTCCGCTGCTCGTTCAGGACGTCGTCGTACTCCAAAAGATGCTTGCGGATGTCGAAATTGTGCTCCTCCACCCTTTTTTGTGCCGTCTCAATCATCCGGCTCACCATAGGATGTTCCAGCGGGGAGCCGTCATTCATTCCAAGGCGGCCCACCATACTCCGGATGCTGTCCCGCGCAAAAAGACGCAGCAAATTATCCTCAAATGATACAAAGAATCGGGATGTGCCCGGGTCTCCCTGCCTTCCGGAGCGGCCGCGCAGCTGATTGTCAATTCGTCGGGATTCGTGGCGTTCCGTTCCGATTATGTAAAGCCCGCCAAGGCTCTTCACTCGCTCG
This sequence comes from uncultured Spirochaetaceae bacterium, assembly GCA_946414625.1. Lineage (GTDB taxonomy): Bacteria > Spirochaetota > Spirochaetia > Sphaerochaetales > Sphaerochaetaceae > CAMKAB01. The sequence continues at coordinate 4,997 of CAMKPI010000021.1, forward strand.
TAGCGGGCGCGCCACTCCGGATAAGCCTGACGTCTCGCCGCTTCCAAAGTCGCCTCGTCCGCCTCCGACCCGCAGATTTTCCTGGCAAGATAGTCTATAGAGCCGCCAAGCTTTATGTCGGTTCCGCGGCCTGCCATGTTTGTGGCAATTGTCACGGCTCCTTCCGCGCCGGCGTTTTCGATGATCACCGCCTCGCGAGCGTGGTTCTTTGCGTTCAAAACCTCGTGCTTTATCCCTTCCCGCCGCAGCATGGAAGACAGAAGCTCGGATTTTTCTATCGAAACCGTACCCACCAGAACCGGTTGCCCCGTCTCATGAATCCGCTTTATCTCATCCACCACAGCCTTGAATTTGAAAGCCTCTGTGAGATAGACGAAGTCATTCAGGTCCTGCCTTATCACAGGAACGTTCGTTGGGATCACAACCACATCAAGATGGTAGATCTCATTGAACTCAATAGCCTCGGTGTCCGCCGTGCCTGTCATGCCGGACAGCTTTCCGTACATGCGGAAGAAGTTTTGGAACGTTCTCGTGGCGAGAGTCCTGTTCCTGCCCAGAACCTTTATGTGCTCTTTTGCTTCTATTGCTTGGTGAAGCCCTCCGGAATAGCGCCTACCGTAGAGAATGCGGCCGGTAAACTCGTCGACAATCTGCACTTCGCCGTCCACAACCACGTAGTCGGTGTCTCGCTTGTACAGATGTTTTGCCACCACCGCCTGGGTCACATAATGGATATACTCAAAATTCTCGTCGCTGTAGAGACTGCCATGGATTATCGAAAGACGCTGGAGGATCTCCTCCATGTGCGCCATTCCCTCCTTGGTGAACGACACGCGGCGGCCTTTCTCGTCGAGCATGAAGTCCCCGTCAGGCTCAGTCTTCGCCCCGTCCTCAAAACGCGCAAAGGCGGAAAACTCCGGATAATCGCCCGTCAGAGGATCCTTTTCGCATTCTTTCAGATACCCCGCCGCGCGCTCCGCCTGTCGGGCAAACTCCGTGTCGTCGTCCGCCTGTCCGGAAATTATCAGAGGTGTGCGCGCCTCGTCAATGAGGATGGAGTCGATCTCGTCCACAATACAGTACGAGTGTTTCGGCTGAATCTTGTCCGAATAGCGGCTCTTCATGTTGTCGCGGAGATAATCAAAGCCGAACTCGTTGTTTGTCCCGTATGTTATGTCCGCCTTGTACGCCTCCCGGCGGCGCTCATTGTCCATATCGGAGAGGATTACCCCAACGCTGAGCCCGAGGAACTTGTACACGCGCCCCATCCACTCTGCGTCGCGGGAAGCAAGATAGTCGTTCACCGTCACGACATGGACGCCCTCCCCTGTAAGCGCGTTGAGATACGCGGCAGGAACGCAGGTGAGGGTCTTGCCTTCTCCTGTTTTCATCTCGAGGATCTTACCCTGATGGAGGACAACGGCGCCCATTATCTGGACGTCGTAGTGACGCTCTCCCAGTACTCTCCTCGAGGCCTCCCGCGCAAGGGCGAAGGCTTCGGGCAGAAGCGCGTCGAGGCTCTCCCCGGCCCTGTATCGTTCGCGGAGCCTGGACGTTTCGGCGGGGAAATCCTCATCCGCCAATGCCGCCGCCCAGTCTTCCTTGGCATTCACCTTCTCAAGAATCGGCGTAAGCGCCTTCAGGTCCTTGTCCTTCTTTGAGCCGAATATCGCTGTAAGCAAACTCATTTCAGAGTCCCTCTCCCGTGTCAGTTCTTTATTTTGTGGAGGATTTCCCGAACCTCCGGATCGCTGTAAACCTCATCGATCTCGCTGTCCTGCAGACCCTCGTACTCATGGCACAGATAGTGGATCCACGTCTCCTCTTCCTTTGATTTCAGTACATGCTTCCTGCAATAATAGTCGGGCTGGATCGGAAGGGGCTTGTGCTCGGCGTACTTGTACACTGGCACTTTGTAGTCGTAAACGGCAATTTTCACGTCTTTGCGCTCGATTCCCTTGTCCAGGACAACCTGGGCGAGCTTGTTCACCGTGTTGCCCGTGTCGAAAATGTCGTCCACAATCAGCACCTTGTCTCCCGAGCGAAGATAATCCGGGCTGTATGTCCATCCGTCAACGAAGACCTTGGTCTGCTCTCCGGGAATCTGACTCTCGCGGCTTCGCGCGACAACCGCGGCGTAGAGCACCGGACGATGGCCCTCCTTCTTGCAGACAAGTTTGTAAAACTCGGAGATAACATTTGCCAGGTACACCCCGCCCCTTAGGGAGCAGTAGATTACATCAGGCATGAAACCGTCCTCGTAGTACATCTTCGCGGCCAGCTTCAACGCGCTGTCCCTGATCACATCCGGCGTGATGAATTCTTTTGACATTAGTCTCTCCTTATTATGTTTTTATTTATATCAGCTCGCATTCACCAAAATTCCGCCGCTTTCAGGACGAAGCCCTGCGCAGGGAACCAGCGCATTCCCGAGCTGTTAAATTTTCACAACACCACACTTTTTTGCTTCCGCAGAGGTCCGAAGGATCCACCGCGCGGAACCGCTTCAATCCCGGGCTGTTCAATTTCCATAATACCGTTTTTGCCCCCGCAGAAGCGATTCGGTCCCCCGCTCGCCGGCACTTCAAACATTTCAAACCCTTATGTTTCCGAAAGTCGGCGGCGCCTTGCCGTCATGGGTGGATTTCCCGTATAAAAAATTCGGACGCAAAGGCGCCCGGAAAACAATTCATATCTGAGACAGTATCTCGACACCGTCCTTCATTATGGCAACTGTATGTTCAAAATGCGCGGCGCACTTCCCGTCCGACGTGACAACAGTCCAGCCATCCCGAAGCGTATCGCACTTATAGGTTCCCTGATGGATCATGGGCTCGATAGCGATGACCATTCCGGGCTTCAGCCTCGGATTTGAAAACCGTGGGCTGACATAGTTTGGAATCTCCGGATCCTCGTGAAGATTCAATCCCACCCCGTGCCCGGTATAATCGCGGTTCACTCCAAATCCGTTCTTGTTCGCGTGGTCGTATATCGCGCGGGAGATATCCATCACCCTGGCTCCGCTCTTTCCCGCAGCCTCTATTCCGAGATAGAGGCACTCCCGGGTAACACGCACAAGCCTTTCGCGTTCCGGCGTGGTCTTGCCCACAATGTATGTCCTGGCGCTATCTGAAATAAAACCATTCAAATTTATACATAGATCCACGCTCACAAGATCTCCCTCTCGGATGATCCGGTTCTTTTTCGGGATGCCGTGAATCACTTCCTCGTTCACACTTATGCAGGTTGCCGCGGGGAAACCCTCGAAGTGCAGACACGCCGGTCTGGCTCCTCGCTTCACAATCCAGGTGTGGCAGTACGTGTCAAGATCCTTTGTGGACAAACCATCATGCAGCACGCCCGGAATGCTGTCCAAGAGCTCGCAGAGCATGTGGCAGGAAGACCTTATCCCGTCAATCTGAGCCTCGTTCTTCAAAATAATCACTTTCCGCTCTCCTCTGCGACTGTCTCGCCATAAGCCTTCTCAGCGTCGAAGTTTCGAATGGCCCGTCTCACGGTGTCTCCGTCGAACTTCATTCCGGAAGAAGCGCCCGCGTCGTCAAAATTCCGAAGCGCCGAACGAAGAGCGTCTTCGTCGAATTCCGCGTGTTCCGTCTTCAGCACACCGGCCTTGCAGTCCCGGACAATCGCGTCCAGGACTCCGTTTATGAACCTGTAATTGATCTCCGTGCTAAACTCAAGAGAGAGCTTCACCGCCTCGTCGATAATCACGTCCGAATCAACATCCTTGCAGAAAAAAAGTGTAAAAACGCTGATACGGAGAATATTTCTATCCACAACGCTCACGCTGTCAAAGCTCCGTCGTCTGATATACGCGCGAATTGTCCCGTCAATCTGTTCCAGATGCTCCAGCACCCCGTTCACAAGGAATGTCGCATAGAACACTACCTCGCTTTGCAGTTCTTTCTCCTCCTCATTGGAGAAGCCTGCAAAGCCTTCAGAGTAAGGGAGCGCAACGCTCCTCAGCCTGCCGTTCATATCCAGCGAGTATAGGGTCTGCATCGCTATCGAGCGAGCCTTGTGGCGGGATCTCATCACATCTCCAAAACGGTTCAAAACGATTCAAGACGATTCGTTGAAAAACCTGACAACCAATATTCGCGGCGACCGCAGTTCGCAGCGACCGCAGTTCGCAGCGACCGCAAACAATCAATTCAACGATTCGTTGAAAAACCTGACAGCACAAACAAAAAGGGGGCGACGGGTCAAACACGCCGCACCCCAGTTATTCAAGAATTATTTCTTCAACGACTTCAAGGTGGCCCTGGACTTCAAATCCTCAATTGCCTTTGCGTAAGTCTCAAGGTAAATCTGCTGATACTTATTCGCCCTCAGCTGCTGGGATATCAGATACCTCACCGTATAGCTGTCGCTGTTGGCATTCGGATTGAACTTGTCGTCCAGAGACAGAAGCCGGGCGTCGTTGCGGTCCAGACACTTGAAAATGTGGAAGCCCTGAGGACCCTCAACAACCGAGCTCACTTCTCCTTTTTTCAAAGCAAACAAAGCCTTCAAAGCTGCGTCGCCGAAAGCTGCCACCATATCCTCGTCGCTTCTGGACACCCAATAGTTGAGGTTTCCGCCAACATCTCTGGATCCGTCGTCCTCGGAATAATCCGAGACAGCCTTCTCGAAAGAAATCCTACCGCTCCTGATGTTGTTATATACGGTATTTGCGAGCCTCTGCTGCTCTGCCTTATTCTTGCCTTCGCCTGTAGAGAAGAATATATGAGCAGGCATCACATATTCGTCTGAAACAAACATGGTTCTGTTAGAATCGAAGAATTCCTGAATCTCGGCGTTGGAAGGTGTTGAAATATTTGAAAGCTTCCCGCCGCTGTAATTATCAATGTATTTCTCCGTTGCCCACTCAGTGAGAAGTTCTTCAGCAAAATTGTTATACGTCATGCCGAATTGCGAAAGAAAATTCGTTGCATCCTCTTCGCTCTTCAGCTCCACACCATAGTTCGCCGCAAGAACCTGAAGACGGTAACTCACAAAATCGTTGAAGTCCCCGTTGTAAATATCAATCTTCCCGTCTTTCAGATCCTTCTCTATCGCCTGATTGACAAGAGTCGTGCTCACAAGGTCATCAATCACCTCCTCCTCCGTCACAGCATATCCGAGCTGCGCGGAATAATAGGAGATCGCCTCGTTCACCTCCTGCTGGGTGATGGTCTTCGTATCATAAAGTTCGACCCTATAAATCGGGGTGGCGAGAGTGGATAGCTCGGTGGAGACCACCGGCCGGGACTGGCTGGAAGAAGAAGCCGCGCTTGAAGCCGCAAATACAGCACAAACGCAAAGCACGAGAGCCAGAGCAAAAGTTATCGTTTTTTTCATCAATTTCTCCAAGTTCCTGTCGTTTCACCCGTTGCGAAGCCGCCTGCAAAGACACGCACGTCGGGTCTTGCAGAGACTATACACCGCCACGAAGAAAAACGCGCAAAAACGGATTTTTCAACACAATATTACACAATCCGGTATCGGATCTCTCAAAACGTGTCCCACCGCTGCCTGCATCGAAAGCGTCACAAGCGCCGGTAAAAAATTACCCGAGAGACCGGATTTACCGATGACACGTCCCAAGACACCGCCCACGCCCGGCTGACGCTGCCGGACACGCGCAGAGCAGAATCCGAACCCAGACCGCCTAAACGGTTGCCCGGCGCACAATCGAAATTGGGGTTTCATCTCCTTCCGATTATATACGCGCGCTCTCACAAACACCCCGGGCGAACACTCAGACTTCCGGATTCGTCGTTGAGCTCGGAAGCGCTTCCTGAATCTGTTCCGCAGCAACCTGAGGCGCCACAAGGGAATCCCCGGACGTCTTATTCACAACCGCCACGAGAACCGCCAGTACAAAAAAACTGACAAGCAGGATTGTCGTGAACTTGTTCATCACCCTGTTTGTCTGCCCTCCGAAAGCGGAATCACTTCCGCCTCCAAAAATACCGGACAGCCCGGTGCTGTTCTCATCCTGGACCGCCACAGCAAAAATCAAGGCAAGACAAACAATCACGAACAAAATAAGCAAAATCGTACTAACAATAGCCATTTGTCAAAACTCCGTTTCGGGACGCACCATCCCGAGAGGCATCACGCATCCGCCCGGCAGGCATCCCTGCAAATCGTTTCCGCCGAAGATCCCCGCGCAGATACGCACCCACAAAAGCGGTGCTACCGGAGAAGCCTCAATCGACACAGTGAATTATAGGTAAAAACTGATCCAATGTCAAAGAGGCTCCGCCGACAAGGGCTCCGTCTATATCCTTCTGCGCCATCAGCTCCCGGACATTGCCGCTCTTCACCGACCCGCCGTACTGTATTATCGTATTTTCGGCCACATCAGAGCCAAAGATACCGGCCACAACGCTCCTGATAAAGGCATGCGCATCCTCCGCATCGGCGGGAGTAGCCGTCTTGCCGGTACCGATTGCCCACACCGGCTCGTACGCGATTGTGACATGAGCCATATCCTCGGCAGACAAACCTGACAAGCCCACTTTAACCTGCCTCCCCAATACCTCGCGAAGCCTGCCCGACTCACGCTCACTGAGGGTCTCGCCCACGCAAAGCACGATGTCAAACCCCTTTTTCAGGGCAAAGAGCACCTTGGCATTGATAAACTCGTCCGTCTCACCGTAGTACTGGCGGCGCTCGCTGTGCCCTAGAATCACAGTCTTCACCCCGATATCAGAGAGCATGTCGCACGAAACCTCTCCGGTATATGCTCCGCCCTCGTGATCGTTCACGTTCTGCGCGGCAACAATCACACGGGACCCCTTGAGAGCCTCGACCACTGCGGGAAGACATACAAAGGTCGGCGCAACCATTACTTTCACCTTTGCGTCCGCGGCCTTTTCCGCGAGCTCCTTTGCAAACAAAGCAGCCTCGGACGGCGTCTTGTTCATCTTCCAGTTACCGGCTATGTATAATTGTCTCATTTCCGTTTCCTTTTGATACGTTAAACTTGATACGCTATGCGCTTATGTGTGCAATCCGGATCCTCGGACCCGGATTGCACCGTGCACAGAGGCCCTGTCTCTGTGCACGGGAAAAGCAAATCACTTCACAAGAACGGCAATCCCAGGCAAGGTCTTGCCCTCCAGAAACTCCAGGCTCGCGCCACCACCCGTCGAAACATGGGAGATCTTCGACGCAAGACCGAACTTGTTGATGGCTGCAACCGAATCTCCCCCGCCGACAACCGTGGTTGCATTCGACGCGGCAAGAGCCTGGGCAACCTCTTCCGTGCCTTTTGCAAAGGAAGAGAACTCAAACACTCCCATAGGTCCGTTCCACACAACAGTCTTTGCGCTCTTCAAGGCTTCCGTGATCATTGACACGGTCTTTTTACCGATATCCATTCCCATCAGAGCGTCCGGAATGTCTTGTCCGTCAACGTAAACAGGTTTCGCATTCTCGTCAAACGCCTCAGCGCAGACGTGATCGACCGGAAGGATCACCTTCACCCCGGCCTTTTCCGCAGCAGACAAGAACTCACGCGCGGTATCGGCGTAGTCGTCTTCCACAAGGCTCTTTCCAACCTTATGCCCCAAAACCTTCAGGAAAGTATATGCCATTCCGCCGCCTATCACTATTGTGTTGCAAGTGCGGGCAAGGCTTTTCAGAACCGTGATCTTGCTTGAAACCTTGGCTCCACCGATAATCGCCACAAAAGGCTTCTCGGGATTCTCCAAAAGCGGTGCCATGAATTTCACTTCCTTCTCAATCAGGAAACCTGCATATGAGGGAAGGAAATGAGCCACACCCTCTGTGGAGGCATGTGCGCGGTGGGCTGTTCCAAAAGCATCGTTCACGTATACATCGCCGTACGAGGCAAGACGCTTGGAATATTCATCGCGCTCCGCGGCATCCTTTGACTCATCACCGGGATAGAAGCGGACATTCTCAAGGAGAAGCACCTCTCCGGCTTTAAGGCTCTTCACCTGAGCCTCCGTCTCCGGACCTATCACGTCAGAAGCCATCTTAACGGGACGCCCCAAAAGCTCGGAGAACTTCCTGCAAACGGGAGAGAGGGAGAACTCGCTCTTCTTCTCTCCTTTCGGCCTTCCGAGGTGGCTCATAACAACAAGGCTCGTGCCCGGCTGATCCAAAATGTACTTCACTGTGGGCAGAGCCGCCTTGATTCTTGTGTCATCGGTCACAACCCCGTCCTTCAGGGGGACATTGAAATCAACCCTGATCAAAATACGCTTGTTCTTCAAATCCGCATCGCGGATAGTCTTCAGTTCCATATTTTTGCCTCTTCAAGTAGGCGGGCGAGCGAAGCGCATCGCCGCTCTTATTCCGGCCGCTCCGCGCACCAAGGCAATATCCGCCTGTGCGTATCATAGGTCGGCAGCGTTCTGATTAAATAGGCACGCTCTCGCGTGCCTATTTCTTTCTTTAATAAAAGATCTCAGCCGTTAACCTTCTTCATGTAGGAGATGAGGTCGAGAACCTTGTTGGAATAACCAATCTCATTGTCATACCAGGCAACAACCTTCACAAAGGTATCGGTCAGCTGGATACCGGCCTTGGCGTCAAAAATCGAAGTTCTGGTGTCGCCCAAAAAGTCAGAAGAGACAACAGCATCCTCGGTATAGCCGAGAATTCCCTTCAGCTCGCCCTCGGAAGCCTTCTTCATCGCCTCGCAAATTTCCGCATACTTAGCAGGCTTGGCAAGATTGACGGTGAGGTCGACGACAGACACGTCAAGAGTAGGAACCCTCATGCTCATGCCGGTGAGCTTGCCGTTGAGCGCGGGAATAACCTTGCCAACAGCCTTTGCGGCGCCGGTGGAAGACGGGATAATATTTCCGGAAGCGGCGCGTCCGCCTCTCCAATCCTTCATGGAAGGACCGTCAACGCACTTCTGAGTTGCGGTCGTGGAGTGCACAGTGGTCATAAGACCATCGGCGATTCCCCAGTTGTCGTTAAGAACCTTGGCGATAGGCGCAAGACAGTTCGTCGTGCAGGAAGCGTTGGACACGAACTGCGTGCCCTTCACATAGCTCTTCTCGTTGACGCCGCAGACAAACATCGGGGTGTCGTCCTTGGACGGACCGGACATCACGACATACTTCGCGCCGGCCTCGATGTGACCCTTTGCCTTCTCCTTCGTGAGGAAAAGCCCGGTGGACTCGACAACATACTCCGCGCCGACCTCGTTCCACTTCAGCTGAGCGGGATCCTTCTCTGCAGTGACGCGGATCTTCTTGCCGTTCACGATGAGAAGGGACTTCTCCATGTCAGCCTCGACAGTGCCGGTAAACGCGCCGTGCATCGTGTCGTACTTCAGCATGTAAGCCATGTAATCAACCGGAAGAAGGTCGTTGATTCCAACAACCTCGAAATCAGGCCTCTCCAGGGCAGCCCTGAAAACAAAGCGGCCGATTCTTCCAAAACCATTGATACCGATTTTCATAGTAACCTCCAAAAATTACCGTTCGTGACGATTCGCGGGGAATCAAATTAAAAACAGGGGTCGTCTAGCAGACGGCAGCGTGGCAGTCCCGCGAACCTGCCGATATTATCCTGAAAAAAGTAAAAAACCTCAATTACCGGAGTGAAATTTTGCGATTTTTTTACAAGCCTTCATCACGGATCGTGGCTTCCTGGTCCACGGATCCAGAGCACATGCTTCGCCCTGCTGTCACGAATCGTGGCAGCAAAACATAAAAAACCAAAGCCCAAACTTCGCCCCCTTCTCACGGATCGTTGCATAAAAAACCTGCAGATCCGGCGCACATGCTTCGCCTTTCTCTCACGGCCTGTTGCATCAAAACCTACAAATCAGGCGCACATGCTTCGCCTTTCTCTCACAGACCTTTACATCAAAACCTGCAGATCCGGCGCTCATGAATTGCCCAAAATCGAGCTGATATCAATCGTGAAACCCCGAAGCCTGGACAGGATGCCCTTCAGCGTTGCCATTTGGAAATCCCTCGGGATCACGCGTCCGCCGGATACATAGACAAACGGCTTGTCCAACTGTCGGATTGCAGAAACCACGTTTCCGACCGTCAGCGTCTCGTCGAAGCGCGTCACGGCAATGATGTTCACAGGAAAAGCCTTGTACATGGAAAGCATCTGTTCGATGTCCGAATTCTTCATGGTCGCGGGAATCGTGAGGATAAAGCTCGTGTTGGCCTGGTCCATGATGTTAAGAAGACTGTACAGCTTGTAGTCGGTGCCGGTCGAGGAAATCGGGGAGCCTAGCGTATCCACAAAGAACAGGTCAGCCCCGGGATGCCGGTATAGCGCGGTGGACAACTCGCTTTCATCCCCCGCAGTCTCGAAACCTATGAGCGGCATGGCTTCCGACAGCCTCTGGTAGTGCATGACTGTTTCGGTATTCCGATCCGTACAGACAACACGCACGCTCCGAACAGGCTTCCCGTCCGGCGTCGCCTGCATGGCGTAGACCCACGCAAGCTTGGACAGAAGGGAAGTCTTCCCGCTACCGGAGGGCCCCAGGAGGACACACACCCGTTGCGGGCGGATCTGGTAATTATGGGAAATCTTTACCGAAGAGGCAATCTGGTTGAAAACCATGCTCTCAAGCTCGCCCGCTCCGATATCCCGCGGCTGTCCCATCGCGTCAACAAAACCAGGAGCAAGAGAATCCAGGCACCACCGGATGTACGAATCTGAAAAATCGTTCATCCGAAGAATCTTCTCAACAACGGCAGCGTAGTATTCGACAATCGATTCCCCGCTGCCATCCTGAGAGCGCGGTGCCGCCTGGGCAGATGCACCTTCCGGAGAAGACATGCCGCGTCCACCGACGCCGGGCACCTCCCCCCCCTCAGTTCCTCTGCCCTCAGGTTCCACGCCCTCTGGCACGCCGCCAGGCGCGGCATCTGATCGTTCTTCCGAAACAGAACTTTCAGCCTTCTCCTCTGCCCCGTCCGTTTCAGCTCCGGATTCATTCGGATCCTCATCTGCAAGATAGCAGACAAGCTCGCAGACTTCTCCGCGACCTAAACCGAAAACCCCGCTGGTTTTCACCGTCCGCTTGCTTTGGACTCGAAGACGCTTGCCGTACTTTCGTACCGCGCTCTGCAACGCGTCCCTGTAGGTTTTTCCTGTAACCGTGAACAGCTCCATACCGACTCCACAAGCCCCGCTCCAAAGCCGCCCACCGCATGCCGACAGCGGCTCATTGCGCCTCATCAAACCGCACCTCAGGGCTGGTTCATTCCATCCGTTTCATCTTATCACAAAATGTACCTGGAAAGATCCTGGTTCTTCAACACGTCGGCCATCCTCTCGTTCACGTAGTCAGGAGTGATTGTGACTGTCTGCCCGGATAGTTCGTCCGCGCTGAAAGACAGCTCCTCCAAAATCTGCTCCATGATCGTATAAAGCCTTCTTGCACCGATATTATCCGAAGAGGAATTCACCTCATACGCCATCTCGCTGATCCGGCGGAGCGCTTCGTCCGTGAATACCAGATTCAGACCTTCAGTGCCAAGCAATTCCTTGTACTGCAACGTGATGGCGTTCTCAGGTTCTTTCAGAATACGGTAAAAATCCTCCGCTTTCAGCTCGTCCAATTCCACACGCAGAGGGAAGCGCCCCTGCAGCTCCGGAATCAAGTCGCTCGGCTTCGAAACGTAGAAAGCCCCCGCAGCGATGAAAAGAATGTGAGAAGTGTCGATAACACCCCAACGAGTATTCACCCTCGTTCCTTCCACAATCGGAAGTATGTCTCTCTGTACACCTTCTCGCGAAACATCCGGAGAACCGCCCTCCTTCGTGCGTCCGGCAATCTTATCAATCTCATCTATGAAAATGATTCCCATCTGCTCGGTGCGCTCCTTGGCTATCTCCACAGCCTTCTCGCCGTCAACCGAGCGCTCCATCTCTTCCTGGGTGAATATCTCCCTCGCCTGCTTTATTGTCAGCTTGCGCTTCTGAATCTTCCTGCTCGCAGAATTCTGG
>CAMKPI010000022.1 GCA_946414625.1 uncultured Spirochaetaceae bacterium
GTCGTCCGCCTCGGCAAGGCGAACCATAATATTGAACCTGTCGACAAATTTCTTGTTTGCACGGGAGAGAGCATCCTGAGGCTTGACACCATATTTTCTGCAGAGGTTCACCACCGTGAAGAGCACATCTCCCAGTTCATCCTCCACCTCGTCCGGCGTCTCTGCAGACTTCACCTCGCTGAGCTCTTCGCCTATTTTGTCATATACGCCTTCTACATCAGGCCATTCAAAACCAGCCTTCACCGCTTTTTTTGAGATCTTGTAGCACCGCTCCAGCTCAGGGGCGGACTTTTCAACGGACGCAAAAAAATCGACACCATCTTCAGAGCGCCCCTCGACGGTCTTCTTGATTTCCTGCCAGGCTCTCACCACATCCCCGGCTGTATCCGCCTTCACATCTCCGAACACATGAGGGTGACGGCGGATGTATTTCGCGCACGCGTCGTTCAGCGCGTCTGATGCCTTGAAGTCTCCGTTCTGGTCGTGGATTTTGAGCAAAAGAAACAAATTGAGGAATACATCGCCTATCTCCTCTCTCTGATGCATGGCGTCGCCGTCGTTCAGTGCGTCGATATATTCGTAAATCTCCCCCTGCATTGAGCGGATAATGTCCCGCGGCATCTGCCCGCGGTCCCATGGGCATCCGTCCAGCGGATCCCGGAGGCACTCGACAATCTCCCAGAGACTTTTCATGCCACGAGCAGGGTCGCCAGACTCCACAAACTTGTAATCAATCATATTATTTCCTTTAACACCAAATGTTTACGCGTTATTATACACTTCTCAGCAATGTAGAACTTACTCATCTCTAAACCAAAAATGTTTTTGAAGAGATTCTTCTCACCGGAGACTATCACGTCAAACCCGGCATCCGTGCGTTTGATTTCAAAGCCTTCCACCCTCTCTTTCATCGCTGCGTCGAGCTTTTCACTCACGGCAGGGTCGGTAATATCCTCGAAAGAGAATACGGAATGGTCCAGGTATGCCGAAAGGGAGATTTTCCTTCCACTTTCGGCAACGGGCACCGGAATATACTCATAGACCTCATAACCGGCTGCAATAGAGGAATTTATGCGACTACACAACCGCGAATTCATATCCCGGACTGGAATCTCGCAAAGCAGAGCCTCCTCTTCCCCCCTCACACCCATTGACAACGGGTTCAGAAATTCCATCCGCGGTTTGGGATTGAAGCCCTCGGTGAATCGGATCCCGATACCGCTCCGCATGAAAGCCATCTCGAACTGCCTCATCACTGCCTTGTGCGAATTGAGAAGCGCCCTGCCTGCCTTTCTGTATTTCAGAATCACCTGACGGTACTCAACCTTACTCTCACAAGACGCGTCCCCTTCTGCAGGGCTCTCTGGGGCTTTCAGAGTCCGCGAGTCTCCATCCATCTCCGCGGTTTTCAGAGTCCGCACGTCGCCATCCATCTCCGAGACTTTCAGAGTCCGCACGTCGACCTCATTCTCCGCGTTTTTCAAAGATTTTTCGTTTACCGAATCACAGAAGGTGCTCTCCAGATCCGCCCGTCTTACTCCATGACTCTTGCCGCATACGCCGCAGTTGTGGTCGCAAGATGCCGAACAGACCGGCGTGAGAGCGCGCGACGCAGCCCTGTCGTACTCCCGCCTGAGATAATGCTTTGACACATTCATCGAAACGCTGTCCCATGGCAATTCCTCGTCAAGGCTGAAACTGTCCCTGTATTTGTAGTTCAAATCCTCCATAACCGAGGTCCAGAGATCAAAATCAAGATGTTCGTCCCATGCGTCCATCCTGGCGCCGCGCTTGTAAGCCTCCTCGATCACGCCCGCGGCGGATATGTCCCCTCGAGAGATGACTCCCTCCAGAAATGATATCACCGGCTCGTGGTAAGACACTTTGATGCCCGGGATCTTATCCTGCAGAGAATGCTTTATTCTCCTCAAATGCTCCCTGGACTCCTCTACAGAAAGCTGCCGCACCCACTGGAACGGGGTGTGAGCCTTCGGTATGAAGGTGCCGATATTTATGTTCATATTGATTCCGGTGGACTTTCGTATCCGCAGAAGAAAATCCGCGATGCTCTCCTCTTCTTTGGAAATATCCACAAAAGGCAATCCTGTCATAAAATAGAACTTAGCAAGCTTCCAGCCACGTTTTTTTGCCTGAAGTATGATATCTATAATCTTGTCCGGATCAACCTCCTTGTTCATCGAGCGCTGATCATCGGTCAAGGGGGTCTCGATGGCAAAGGTCAGTCCGCTCCTCCGAACCTCGGATATTTTTTCCAAGATATCGAGGCTGAAACTGCTGACTTTAAGCGACGGCAGGGAAAAAGATATACTGTCCGCCTTATATTTCCCGTTTAAGCGGTCGATCAAAGTCTCTAAGGCGGGATAATCCCCAGATGAAAGCGACGAAAGTGTCACTTCGCGGAATCCGAACTCTCGGACATTCTGCTCCACAATCTCCTCAATCTGACGGATCGAACGCTGTCTGAAGGGTTTGTAATACTGTCCGGCATGGCAGAAGCGGCAGCCGTTTGGGCACCCGCGCATGATCTCCGCCGTGCCGTGGTCGTGAACCACATCGAAAGAAGAAACAGGATAATGCCTGTAGATGTGTTTCTCTTCCGTCTCAGATCCGAAAGACATATCGACCGCTCGCCTTGCTTTATCAGTTACGGTGCGCCCCTCATGCCAAAGAAAATCCAATCTTTTAAGCCGTGAGATTTTCTCTGCCCTGGTACCGCCTGCTCTGATGGCCCTGACAACCTCCTCCATTCCCGCCTCCGACTCGCCGATAAACACGAAATCGAAAAACGGTGCAAACGGAAGTGGATTTGTCGCCGCAGGTCCTCCGGCAATCACAATCGGATCCGCGTCTGTACGGTCCTTTGCGTGGATAGGGATACCTCCCAGCTCCAGCACCTGGAGGATGTTTGTTGCGGACAATTCATACCCTATCGAGACTCCGAGAAACTCAAGTTGACGCAAAGGAACGAGATTCTCTATCGTGAAGAGAGGAATACCCTTTTCCCTGAGCAGCCTCTCGAAGTCCGGAGCAACAGCAAAAACCCTGTCGCAGCACACACCGTCCATGTTATTCAGCTGGTTGTAAATGATCTTTACAGCCGAATTGCTCATCCCTATCTCGTACAGATCCGGGAAGCAGATTGCGCAAAGCATATCTCCAGAACCCGGAGTCTTTCGACCAATAATGAACTCGCTCGCAAGGTAGCGGGCAGGGTTCTCCACCTCGAGGATATACGGCAAAAGCCGTTCTTCTATGTTTTTGTTTTCCTGCATTTCAATAAAAACCCGGCATACAATCTGCAGAATTACGCATATTTCAGCAAACCGCGCAAAATTCGAAAATCACGTATAATTCTGCAAATCATGCAAAACCCTGCAAATAACACGTATTCTGCATATCATGCAAATCACTTTTATTTCTGCAAAATCCGCAAAATTACGTATATTTCTGCAAAAAAAGCGAGGCGGAATAACCCCCGCTCCGCGCTCCGGCTACCCGCGAACTGATCCCCGTTTCAGCTTCTCTCGAATCGTTCCACGCTAAGACGAATCATGTGAACGAATCGTATCACTGCCACAACTTCAATCCAGTAGTCAAATCAGCAAGGCATCCAGTTCAGCGCGAAGACTCTCGTCCAGCGGAAGACTCGCAAAGTCCGACACCAGAGTCCTGAATACAGGCTTCTCGTCCTCCGTCATAATCGTCTTCCATGACTTCAGGAAATCCATTGTGTACTGATTGTCAATCGGGTATCTTATAAGTACGCGTACAAAATCAGCAAGCGAAAGATAAGACGAAAGATGATCAACCAGAACAGCCTTTGCCTCGTCGTACATACCCAAATTAAAATACGACCTGAAAAGAAGCGCCGAAGCGTCGTAGCCGTCTGAGGGACGGAGGAGAAGGATGTTCTGCATATCAGGCTCGGCATACTCCGTATACTGATGCACTGCAAATTCCCGTTCGTCGCCGTCTGCCGCAAGAAAGAGGTATGACACAATGTCGTCGTGCATCTCAGCGCGACGATCCAGCTCGGCAAGAGACTTGGCGCGAATCAGATGATCCATCTTGGAGAGCGGCACAACCCTGTTCTCCAACTTCTTGTCCACCGCAGAGAGAGCCCTTTTGTACGCTCCTTGCTTATACAATCTCTCGGGCGAATCACAACCTGTTATGCAAAAAAGAATTAAAAGAAAAAAAATACAGAGGGGAAAGCTTCGGATAATGAATTTTCCAGTCATTCTTCCCCTTTTGAAATACAAATTATCCGGCATCTTTGCCGGGCTGAGGTCTTCCGCGCGGAGCGATACCACCGCAAAAAAATCCCGACAGACCTCCGGGACTTCTGTTTTGACGCAAATCATCCCCACGTCAAAACAAAAACAGGGTCTTTCATAAGCCGAGTTCTGTTTATGCAATCATCTATCTTGGACCGTTGTCACCAGCGGCCTCCAGCGGTTTACCCGCGCGCATAGGACGAGCAGCCCGCACGCTTCTTAACCTTGCTCCTGATGAGGCTTGCCATGCGAACCCTGTTGCCAGAGTCCCGGTGGGCTCTTACCCCGCCGTTTCACCCTTACCTGTTTCAAATCCGGCAGAAAACCGGATTTGAAACAGGCGGTTTACTTTCTGTTGCGCTCTCTGTTGTCTCTCGGCACCCGGGTGTTACCCGGCATCATGCTCTATGGAGCTCGGACTTTCCTCTGCGAAGCGCTGCGCCCGGCGCAGCGCTTCGCAGCGATTGCTTGAAAAACCCTGAATGTAAATTATCAAAACAGAATCTGAAATCAGTCGTCGAACAGGTTCTCTTCGCTGCTGATGAAAGCCTCTCCTCCATCCGACACTTCCTCTTCAATCGACACGTCGCCGTGGATCCTTTCGTCAGCGCGCTCATCCTCCTCGGACTCCTCGTAGTACAGAACGCGACTGCAATACGGGCAGAAATGGACCTCCTCATCGCGGCGCACATCGTTTGCAAACTGCTCAGGCAACTCCATATAGCAGCCCTGACAGATGATTCCGTGCACCGGGACAACACCCGTTCCGCCCTTGCTTCTGATTATCCGCTCAAACTTGAAAAGAATCTCGTCTGGAATCCCCTTGGATAGGCGATCCCTCTCCTTCTTTTTCTCTTCAAGCAAGGCTTCCTGCTCGGCGAGAAGGTGCTCGTTTTTCTCCTTCTCTTCGTTCACCTCGCCTTCCTGCTCGTCAACCATCATAGAGCTGACCTCGAGCTTTACCTGCAGATCCTCCAGGTATTTCTTTTTCGCGTTGTAGCTTTTCAGAAGTGCACCCTCGGTCTTTTTGTCCTGCTCGATCTCGCGGTTCAGGTTCTCGAACTCTCGGGAGAGCGTCGTGTTTTCAATCTGCCGCTCCTTCTCCTCGCGCTCTGCGCCGGTCTGGACGTATTTTTCCCAAATTGCGTCCACATCGCGCTTTATCAGCTCGCACTTATTGTGCTGCTCGAGGTAGTCCATCTTTGTTTTCTGGAGCACCTCCTCCTTGTCTTTCAGATCTTTCGGAATCTCCATTATGCGATCCTCGATCTGAAAATAGTCCGCAAGGACGGTCTGAAGCTTCTTCAACGTATCGTAATCAATGCTCATTCTAGACTGCTCCTAAAGAAAACAATTCCTGGCGGCTCCGGCCTTATCCGTTTCCGGCCTGGTCCCAAAACCGGAAAGTTCATGACAACTGAACCGTCGCAAACAACGATTATACCATATTCCGTCAACTTTCTCTATAGTCGTTGAGTTTTTTCGACCTTTTCGGTCCACGGAGTCGCCGCAGCGCCTTTGCTTCTATCTGCCGGATACGCTCACGGGTGACCTGGAAATAGAGACCAACCTCTTCCAGAGTGAGCGAATAGCCGTCCTCCAAGCCGAAACGCATCTTCAAAACCTCCTGCTCACGTGGCGGAAGAGTTGACAGAACGCTCTTGATATCCTGCTGAAGGAGAGTGAAAGACGTTTTCGCCGCCGGATTCTCAACCTCCTTGTCCTCAATGAAATCGGACAGGAGAGAGTCTTCCTCCTCGCCCACCGGGGTCTCAAGGCTTATCGGCTCGCGGGCGACGTTCTTCACTGTTTTCACCTTGCTCACCGGCCAGCCCAACTTCTGAGCGATCTCTTCCTCGGTCGGTTCGCGCCCCAGGGTCTGCATGAGAATCCTGGACTCCCTTGTTACCTTGTTGATCTGTTCGATCATGTGCACAGGGACGCGTATGGTTCTGGCCTGGTCGGAGATGGACCGAGTGATGGCCTGCCGAATCCACCACGTGGCGTAGGTGGAGAACTTATATCCCTTGCGGTACTCGAACTTCTCCACAGCCTTTATGAGGCCTATGTTTCCCTCCTGGATCAGGTCGAAGAAATGCAGTCCCCTGTTCGTGTACTTCTTTGCAATGGATACCACAAGACGGAGGTTTGCCTGAATCAGGCGATCCTTGGCGTCCTTCAGCATCTTCATGCCTTTCTTAATCTCAGCGGTCTGCTTCAGGATCACATCATGATCCGCCTCAAAATCGTATTCGATAGTCCTCAACTGCCTCAGCGTCCCCTGATAACGGGTGGTGAGCTCCTTTATCTCCTCCGTTGTCATTCCGAGATCCGCTTCCACTGCTTCCCTCTTGGACCCGATCAGTAGATCCCGGGAAAGCTGCCTGGCATCTTTCAGAGAAGATATCTTCAGACGGCGCTCACACGACTGCCTGTTCTCATTGAGGGAGATTATACTCTTCTCCGCATCCAGAAAACGGTCTGTAAACATCGAGATCTCTTCCGGCTGAATGTCAATTTTAGAGAGCTTTTTCAAGAGGTAATTATGTTTTTTCACCAGCTCTTCGCTGTGGAAAACATCCTCTCCTGCCGCTTGCTTTTGGGCCTTCATTTCAATATAGCCGCGAAGGTAGCTCTGGATCTCCTTCAGGGAGTCCTTATAGAACGCAACATACCTCTTCTGCTCACCGATGAGCTCTTTCTGGTCCTTAGGGGAAGCAAAATCCTCAACATCGTCGTATTTTATGGAAATCTTCTCCAAAATGCCGGCGAACTCGGTTATCATGATTCCGGACTTGCTTATCACGCTCTTGATAATGAGCGCTCCTTCCTCCATGCGCTTGGAAAGGTACACCTCGTCCTCCGCATGAAGAAGCCCAACTTTACCGATGTCGCGAAGATATAGCCGGATCGGGTCGTCAGATCCCGCATCGGAGCGATCCGTCCCTATCACCGCGCTCCGCTGCGTGGCGCGCTCCACATTGCTGTCTATATTGTTGAATCCGCTGCCATCAGGGGCCGTTTCATCGAAATTTTCGAGAATGAAGCTCTTTGTGTACGAGGACTTTTCCTCATCCTCGTCCTCATCCTCGTCTTCTTCATCAAAGCCGTCGGAGCTCTCCTTGTCCGACTCCTTCTCTATGCTTTCCAAGTCGCTCGAATCAGGATCCATCAGATCCAGAGAGTCGATCATGACAGACTCGTCATCGTCCTCGGGAAGAAGTCCATCGTCCTCTTCTTCCTCCTCCTCCATATCGTCGAATTCTTCTTCATCAGGATTCTCTATGAAGGCTTCCTCACTATCCTGGATGATGAGTCCCTGACGGGAGAGCTCGTCGATAAAGAAAGGAAAGTCTTCCTCGCTTACGTTTTTTGCTACGAGTATCTCCTTCAAGTCTGCCAGCTCAAACTGGTTTTCGTTCTGCGCGGAATAGATGAGCTGCTGGAGGATCTCATGGTTCCGCTCCTGCTTCTCCTCCTCCTCCAGGTCGATCTCGGCGTCGATCTCCTTTTCCTTTACGGATGATTCCTTCTTCGATTCCTTTCTTGTCTCTTTCTTTATCTCTTTTTTGCTGCCCATCTGCCTGCAATCCTTCTAAAAAAATTGGCTTCACGTCGTCCTGTTCCGCCCTGGCTTCCATCCGGCTCCGCTACTCCTCGCCGTGCCGAAGGGCCTCGATTTCCCTGTCAAGATTCTCCTTGGATTCCAAAAGCTCTCGCCACCCATCGCCGTCGGACTCAAAATTACCAACATTTCCTATAAGATTCTGCATTAAATCTCTCTTTTTTATCAATTTTTTAATCCTTAACGATTTGATGGCTGAATTTAACTCTTCTTCCGAATCCTGGGAATCCCTGTTTTCCTCCAAATATCCAAATATGTAATTTCTAAGCACCTCGTTTTTGATTCCGCTCAGCTCCGTTTCTACAGAAACGCTGCTGTCCCTATAGGCATTCTCAAGGACCGTGAAAATCTGCTTCGCGTTCTCGTCATCAAGGTCTGTATAATGTATATAATTCCTTAAATCATTAAAATGCTGTCTGTTTCGGAGCATTAGCAGCATGGCATACAGCTCCGGGGTTGTTTCTATCTTGCCGACAGCGTCGGCAATACGATCTTCCTGCCCCGCCGAATCGGAGCTTATCTTCGGCACATTTGCGTTTTGCGCGTAGTCAAGCCGGATTTCCTCCTCGCGTATACCCAGCGACTGGGAGATGAATTTCAGGTATTCTCCGCGCTCCACACGGCTGTGCGTGGCGTCGAGAAAGGGAGATATCTCCTTCAGTGCCTGCATCTTCCCCCGTGGAGTTTTTGCCTCCGGAGTCCTCATTGCGTTTTCCACAAGGAACGAGATCGCAGTCTCCGTGCGTTCCGTATATTCCTTCAGACTCTCCGCACCTTCCCTCTGAAGCACCTCAGACGCGTCCTTTGCTGTTTCGAAAGGCTTCACAACGTCGCATTCCAGCCCGTTCTGCTGGCAGAGCGTCAGGGCTTTGACAGTGGCCGCCCTTCCGGGCTCGTCGGTGTCGAACAGAAGAGACGCCCGATTGCAATACCTCTTTATCAGGCGTATCTGCTCGGCGGTCAACGCCGTTCCAAGCGGAGCTGCCGCGCACGTCACGCCCGCCTGATGCAGGGAAATCACATCGAAATTCCCTTCGCAAATGATTATTCTCCGATCTTTTTTCAGCGTCGGAAGGCTTTCATATATTCCAAAAAGGTTGTGCCTTTTGCTGTACAACTCGGTTTCAGGGCTGTTCACGTACTTAGCGGGAGACGCGCCCGTCAGGTCCCGTCCTGAGAACGCCACGCAGTTTCCCCTCCAGTCGCGGACAGGAAAAAGGATCCTGTTCCTGAATAGCGGATGGTCCGGATTTCTTTTTGAAAAGAGTCCGCATTCTGCCAAGAGCTCCCTGGAATAATTATGGCGCTTCAAAAAACCCAAAAGCCACGCCGGATCGTCGTATGCGAATCCCAGGGCAAAAATATCCGCAGTCTCTGTTGTAATTCCCCTGTCTGCTACATACTCTCTCGCAAGACCAGCCCGATCATCGGTCCGAAATATGTAGTGATAAGACTTGCAGATCCTGTTGTAAAGATCCTGCAGTGTATCCCGCTTATCCGCTCTTGCCTTCTCCTGTGGGGATTCCTGCCTCAGCTCAACGCCCGCCTTTTCCGCAAGCAGTGCAACAGATTCCGGAAAGCCGACATGCTCCATCTCCATGATAAACGTGAAGATATTTCCGCTTTTCTGACAACCAAAGCATTTGTAGAAGCCCTTATCGTCGTGGACATAGAAAGAAGGCGTCCTCTCGTTGTGAAAGGGACAACAGGCCTTGTAATCATCCGAACGCCCCTGCCGCGTCAGGGACACGTAGGAGCCCACCACATCGCTGAGGCGCAACCTGTTTTTTATCTCTTCAATCACATTGCGTGAATAAGACGGCATATCTTACGATACAATATAGCAAAAAATCGCTGAATCGAAAAAGTTACAAAACTCTAAAAGGCAGCCTACGGCATCGCCCGAGGGGATCTACGGCATCGCCTGAACCAGTCCGACGCGCTTGTAGACCTTTGAAAGAGTTCGCTTTGCCATGCGTCCCGCGGACTCGGCGCCATTCTTGAACACATTGTCAAGATAAGCCTTGTCTTTCAGAATCCGGTTCTTCTCCTCCCTTATCGGATCCACAACATCCGCGACAGCCTCGCCCACTGCGGTCTTGAACTCTCCGTACATTTTGCCGCAGAACTCCGCTTCTGCCTCGCCGATGCTCTTTCCGGTTATCACCGAATATATAGTTAAGAGATTGGAGACACCGGGTTTGTGCTCTTCATCGTATCGGACAGTTGTGTCCGAATCGGTCACAGCGCGGCGAAACTTTTTTATGATCGTATCGCGCGAGTCGTCCATTGAAATGAATGCCGCAGGGTTCGGGTCGCTCTTACTCATCTTCTTTGACGGATCCTGCAGGCTCATGATCTTTGCCCCGCTCTTTGCAATATAAGGCTCGGGAACGATGAATGTGTCCGAATATCTGCCGTTGAAGCGTATCGCGAGATCCCGGGTGATCTCTATGTGCTGCTTCTGATCGGCTCCTACCGGAACCAGGTCGGCGCCATACAGAAGAATATCGCTCGCCATAAGAACAGGATAGTCCATCAGCCCCATGTTCACGTTGTCCGCATGGGAGCGGCTTTTGTCCTTGAACTGTGTCATACGTTGCAGCTCGCCCGGATATGTGATTGTGTTGAGGATCCAGGAGAGCTCGGCATGAGCAGAAACATGGCTTTGTACGAACAACACACACTTTTCAGGATCTATGCCTGATGCGATGTAGAGAGCGGCAAGAGCATATGTGTTGCGCCGCAGGTCCGCTGGATTCTGCCGAACAGTGAGGGTATGGAGATCCGCCAGGGCATATATGCAGTCATATTCGTCGAGAAGCATCCGCCAGTTGCGAATCGCCCCGATGTAGTTTCCCAAAGTGAGCGTGCCGGACGGCTGCACGGCGGAAAAAAGGCGCTTGCGACGCGCCTGTCCGGTTTTCATCTGCTCGACAGCGTTGGGGTTCTCCGCTTCGCCGTCTTTATTTGATAATATTTCAGTCATAAACTATTTCCTCTTGCCCCGCGAACATCGCAAGGACAACCGCGGGGAAACTGGCTCGTATGGCACGCGTCAGGCCCTCGCCCCATGGACATACGCAAAGTCGAGAGGCGTCAGACGCGAACGTCGCTCACCAGCCTCGGGTGCCTCAGGTACCGCTTTCCGCATCCGTCTGAGATGTCTCCTCAAGCGGCATGTTTATCGAGCCCGACTCCATGAACATCTGTTTCCAGAACTCAATATATTCTTCATCCTCCAGGGCGGAAATGCTGACTGTGCTGCCAGCCCTGCTGAAAGTGGCGTCGATTATCCCGAGAATCTCCGCCTGTGAAGCACCGGACTTCGCCTTGAACGTGTAGTAATGGTTTTTAAGCAGGCGGAAGAACGACTCGGCATCACCAGAACTATCCATCGTCACAGAAAGATTAAGAATCCCGGTCTTCACCGTGATAAAGACAAGGCGCATCTTCTCGCTTGTCACTCCGAGAGCACCGAAGCTCATCTTCGGCTCTGAAGCGTATATAGCGGCGTCGGAGTTCTTCATCAGCTGCGCTGTCTCCACGTCCAGTACAGCCTTCGGGCTTTTCACCCGTGTCTCGAGCATGTTCTCGGAGTCGTACGTGCTGAAAAATGTCTTCCCGAAACCGTAGTAAAGGAAATCAAAATCATCCCTGCCGTTAATCTCCATCCTGCCCGAAGCCACAGCTTTTTTCAGTACATACTTGGTATAAGTGCCTTCCATGAGTCCGTACATCTCTCCTTCAGGATTCATCACAAGAGTGACTCGGCTCATCATGGGCACATCAGGCAAGAGATACGAGGCTTTGCCCGTCATCACCACTTCTCCAGGCTCACCGAAATTCGCAAAATATGGCAGGCGGGAATACGAGAGGTTCGAACAGGAAACCAGGACAAGGACAAAGAGAGAGGCTGCTAAAAAACGTCTGATTCGTTTTCCCATGGCAGATATCCCCGGCACAGATCACGCCTTAGTGATTCGGATCTTAACACCAGCCTCGTTCTCCTCGGCATCCAGTTCGTCCACAAAATCAAGGCTTACGGCAAGCGTCTCGGATGAAATCAATTCCCCGAATCGAGAAACAGTTTCCTTGATGTCTTCATCACCGGAAATGCTGACATGAATCCTGTCGGACACATTGAGACCGGATTCCTTTCTCATTGTCTGGATCGAGCGGATTATATCGCGAGCCAGCCCTTCATACATCAAATCAGCGGACACATCAGTGTCGAAACCCACTGTCAGCGCGTTCTCGTTGATTATCTTCAGGTTCTCTTTCTCGTGGCGCTGGATGATCAGGTCATCAAGCCCGATGTCTATGCTCTGGTTGATACCATATTCGATACGGCGCCTCAACCCGTCGAGAAGCTTCGACACATGCTCGGTGCGCATCTCGTGAATCTTCGCCGCAACTTCCTTCATGTGGCGTCCGAGCTTAGAGCCCAGGATCTTGAAGTTCGCTTTTGCCTCATAGTCCACAAGGGAGGACTCCTCGCTCTGTATCTCGACTTCCTTGACGTTCAACTCTTCAGCGATGATCGGCTTCATCTCCTCCAGAATCTCGCGGTCGTGTAGCAACCTGTCCACAAGGAAGAGCCTCTTCAGCGGCTGCCGGTTCTTGATATTGCTGCTGCTCCGCAGAGACCGCCCCATCGCTATTGCCCGCATCGTGAGACTCATCTTCTCTTCAAGGGCCAAATCCCTGTGAGACTCAGTATAAACCGGAAAATCAGTGAGATGGATCGACTCCGGATCCTCAGGACGCTTCAGGTTCTGATAAATCTCCTCGGTGATAAAGGGCACAATCGGACAAGCGAGCTTGCAGTATGTCATGATCACGGAGTAAAGAGTGTCATATGCCGTCTTTTTGTCTCCGTCGTTCTCGCTGCGCCAGAACCTTCTGCGGCTGCGGCGGATATACCAGTTGTTAAGACTGTCTATATAAGAGACAAGGTTCTTGCATGCGCGCTCTATATCGTACGAAGAATACGCGTCGTCCATATCGCGAACAAGGCGTTCAGTGACGGAGACGATCCACTTATCAAGCGGGTTGGACAGGTCCTCATATCGAGTGCTGCTCGGCTCGTATTTATCGAGATTTGCATAAGTTACAAAGAAAGAATAACTGTTCCAAAGCGGGATTATCAGCTGCTTCAGCACGTCGCGCACCATCTGGTCGCTGAACTTCAGGTCGTCCGCATGGACCGCAGGACTGTGCATGAGCGCAAAGCGAAGGCTATCCGCGCCAAAGGTATTCACATGAATCATAGGATCAGTGAAGTTACCTTTGCTCTTGGACATCTTCTCCCCGTCCTCGGCAAGGATGATTCCGTTCGTCACGTTGTTCAGGAAGCAAGGCTTGTCGAATAGCGCTGTGGCCATCACAGTGAGAGTATAGAACCACCCGCGGGTCTGGTCCAGTCCTTCGCAGACAAAATCCGCCGGGAAGGTCTTATCGAAGCGTTCCTTGTTCTCAAACGGATAGTGTAGTTGCCCGTACGGCATGGAACCGGACTCGAACCAGCAGTCCAGCACGTCCGGCACCCGGCGCATCACCGCTTTTCCGTCCGGAGAGGGCCATGTGAGCTCGTCAACGAAATGCTTGTGGAGATCCGTGACCTTCTGTCCGCACTTTTCTTCCAGCTCGGCGATGCTTCCGATGACTTCCGTGTAGCCGCTTCCGTCGTCCGCCTGCCAGACAGGAATCGGGTTGCCCCAGAATCGGTTCCTGGAAATTGCCCAGTCTCTCGCGCCCTCAAGCCATTTGCCGAAACGCCCATCGCGGAGGTGCTCGGGAACCCAGCGGGTCATCTTGTTGTTGCGCACCATCTTATCGCGAATCTCGGACACTTTGACATACCAGCAATCCATCGCCCGATATATGAGAGGAGTGCCAGTCCGCCAACAGAAAGGATAGCTGTGAAGATAATTCTCCCGCTTCACCAGCTTTCCCTCGTCCTTCAGGCGCTGGATGATGGGCTTGTCCGCATCCTTAACAAACATGCCCTCATAGTCCGGCACATCGGAGGTAAACTTGCATTCGTCGTCAACCGGACAGACCACGGGGATACCCGTGCCTTTCAGCACGTTGTAGTCGTCCTCTCCGAAGCCGCTTGCCGTGTGCACAATGCCGCAGCCGTCGGTGGTGGTCACATAGTCGCCCAGGACAGTGACAAACGCCCCCTTGTCTTTCAAAGACGCAAAGTATGGGAAAAGCGGCTCATATCGCAACCCAGCAAGGTCGCGCCCTTTGTACTCCTCGAGGATCTTATACCCAGACTCGTCCTTATAGTACGATGAAAGGCGCTCACGACCCAGGATATATTTATCTTCGGAGTCGGCATCCTCGATTTTTACGTAGTCAATATCAGGTCCCAGAGCAAGAGCGAGGTTGCTGGGCAGCGTCCACGGGGTTGTTGTCCAAGCGAGGAAATAAGTATTGTCCTCGCCTTCCTTTTTGAAGCGGACAGTGATGGCAGGATCCGTCACGTCGCGGTATCCGCCAAGGTTCACCTCCATGTTCGACAGCGGGCAACCCAGCCCCGGGGAATACGGAAGGATGTTGTAGCCCTTATAAATCAACCCCTTGTCGTACAACGACTTGAACACCCACCAGATACTCTCCATGAACGAGAGATCCATTGTGCGGTATCCGTTTTTGAAATCGACCCAGCGCCCCATCCTGTTGATGGTCTTCTCCCAGTCGCTCGTGAAGCGGAGAACTATTGAGCGGCACTCCTCGTTGTATTTAGCCACCCCGTACGCTTCGATTTCCCGGGCGCTTGATATCCCCAAGCGCTTCTTCATCTCGTTTTCTACAGGCAGGCCATGGCAATCCCAGCCCCAGTTGCGCACCACACGGCGGCCTTTCATGGTCTGGTATCGGGGAATGATGTCCTTTATGGTTCCTGGAACAAGGTGGCCGTAGTGCGGGTGGCCCGTGGCAAACGGAGGTCCGTCATAGAACGAAAACTCGTTATCTGCGGGCCGAGTCTCCACGGACTTCTTGAAAATATCGTTTTTCTGCCAGAATTCGAGGACCCTCTCCTCCATTTCGGGAAAATTCTGCTTAGGGTTCACGCTTTTGAACATTGTACGCTCCAAAAATAACACACGCGCATCTCGGATACAGGTCAAAGAGCGCGATTTGGTTTCATTATATCAAGCGGCGGCTTTTCAAACAAGTGGCGTATTTGACGAGTCTGTCCCGGAACCACAAGGGCGGCGGATTACGTCGGGGGAGCACATGGCGAGGCTGCCGGAGTCGTTGGGTGCGTTTATGCCGGCGAGACTGCCGTGGAGTTCGGAGAGCGCCGGGTGCGCGCCGGATTACGCCGGGGGAGCACATGGCGAGGCTGCCGGAACCATGAAGCGCGGCGGATGTGCAGACGAGGTAGCCCGGTGAACAAATTAGCGGATGCACGGCGTGGCAAGCCACATGCGTGTGCTCGGCATCGAGGTCTATGAATTTGAACACATCAAAATGTCGAACGCTTGGGAACAGCGGAAGCTGGAGGAAGTTGCAGATAGATATGATAATTTAATGTAGCCGCTTCAGAAAGAATACCCGGTGCAACACCATATTATGGTGCTAATGGAATTCAGGACTACGTTGAAGGCTATACGCATGAAAGTGAATTTGTATTGATTGCGGAAGATGGAGCAATGATTTAAAGGATTATTTACCTTCTTCTTTTGGATTCAACATCTGATTATCCCCTATTTGGCTTGCTAGGAACTACATGCGTCCCTTTCTTTGAATAGATTATAACTCCTCTTGAAGTAAAATCAGAGTTTCCGTATTCATATCTCCACAACCCGATATCCTTCGTAGTGTTCGGAATCATCTCACCCGTAATTAGTTTGTCAAATAGAACACTACATCTTGGGTTAAACAATTATAATTAACTCAAAATACAATAACACATATTGAACATTTATCTATCTTTCTCTAAAAGCGAATCAAGCAGCGCAGAGCAGCCGGCTTCGATGCTTGCATACACGCTGTCAAAGTCTCCCGTATACCATGGATCCTCAACGTCGTCATCATTCAAAAGGGCGATTTTCCCCTCTGGATCACCGCCGAAGATGCGGAGCATATCCCTCAGATTAAATTTATCCATCACACGGATAATGTCGTATTCCTTATAGTCGCTCTGAGAAACCTGACGGGCAAAATGCCGACCGAACGGCACCCCATGAGAACGGAGAACGCGCTTTGCCGGCGGATAAATGTCGTTCCCGATCTCCTCCCGGCTCGTGGCCGCGCTTGATACAACGAACGCGTCGGACAGTTCGCGATTCCTGACAAGATGCTTGAAGATATACTCAGCCATCGGGCTCCTGCAAATATTACCGTGGCAGACGAAAAGTATCTTAATCATATCGTTTTTCCTTGTTTTATCATGGCTTAGACACCTTTTTCATTTTCATTTGCCGGCATAATATATGCATATTATGGCATATTTACACCGGCAAAAGGTGTAAAGTACGGTGTAATTATTTTTCGTTTACACCTTAAGATTTTCACACAACATTCAGCTTCTCGGTCTCTGCTTTTGCATCCTCAAAATTCACGTGAGTATAAACATTAAGCGTGGTTCCTATGTCCGCATGTCCCATGAGATACTGAAGCGTTTTCGGATTCATCCCGGACTTCGCCATGTTGAAACAGTAGGTATGGCGACATACATGAGGTGTAATCTCGGGCACTATTTCAACCCCTTCTAAAAGCTCCTTAATGC
>CAMKPI010000023.1 GCA_946414625.1 uncultured Spirochaetaceae bacterium
CTCCATAAGGGTATTTGTCAACTCGTCGTTGGCCTCGGACCAGTTGTCGATAAACGATTTCGAACGTTCCTCGGGAGTGATACGTCCGGCCTTGTACTGAGCCTGGATCTCCGCCTCACGCTTGTTTGCCCGCTCGATTATCTCTTTCTTCCGCGACGGGACGATCATATCCGAGAGTCCTATCGTGGCTCCGAAAACCGTGGCGTATTTGTATCCGGTATCCTTTATCGCGTCCACCAACTTGCATACAACCGAGGGAGTGGTCTTCTTCAGCGCATCCGTGATAAGGCGCTCCAGACCCTTGTTGCCAAATGTTTTGTTGCAGTCCGCCCGGAAGGATATCCCTTCGACTTTAGGCAGCGACTCGTAGAAGATAAGACGCCCCGGCGTGGTATAATCCTCCGGATCCCTCGGATACATGAACCTGTCGCCGTTCGGAAGGGTGTAGCCGATCTTCGCATTGTAAGACAAGGTTCCCGCTTCGATTGCCATCTGTATCTCATCAAGGTTATCGAAGTACTTCCCTTCTCCGATGTCGTTGTTCTTTTCACGGGTCAGGTAGTTGATTCCAAGCACCATGTCCTGAGACGGCAGCACAATGGGCTTGCCATTCGCCGGATCCAGGAGATTGGTTGCGGAAAGCATCAGTGTCCAGCACTCAAGCTGAGCCGCCTGAGTGAGCGGCACATGCACTGCCATCTGGTCTCCATCGAAGTCCGCGTTGAATGCCTTACAGACAAGAGGATGCAGCTTTATTGCCTTGCCGTCCACAAGAACCGGCTCGAACGCCTGAATTCCCAGTCTATGGAGCGTCGGGGCGCGGTTCAGCATCACGGGATGCTCCTTCACAACCTCGTCAAGAATTGCCCAAACCTCGTCAGCCTCGGTCTCGACAATCGTCTTGGCACGCTTGACGTTGCTGGCAACACCAGACTGGACAAGACGCTTCATGATAAACGGCTTGTACAACTCCAGAGCCATCTTGCTCGGCAGACCGCACTGATGAATCCGGAGCTCCGGTCCCACAACAATGACGGAACGACCTGAGTAGTCCACTCGCTTTCCGAGGAGGTTCTGCCTGAAGCGACCCTGCTTTCCTTTCAGCATGTCGGAAAGGGACTTCAGCGGACGGCTGTTCGCTCCTTTCACTGCCCCACGCTTGCGCTTGGAATTATCGAAAAGGGCGTCCACGGCTTCCTGAAGCATTCTTTTCTCGTTCCGCACGATGATATCGGGTGCGTGGAGGGCAATGAGCTTCTGTAGCCTGTTGTTCCTGTTGATGACGCGTCGGTACAGGTCGTTGAGATCGCTCGTGGCAAATCGACCACCATCCAGCTGCACCATCGGGCGCAGATCCGGCGGAATGACGGGAATCACTGTGAGAATCATCCATTCCGGCTTGTTATCGCTGTAAAGGAAATTCTCAACTATCTCGATTCGCTTCAGGAGCTTCTTGTCCGCCTTGTCTCCCTTCTGGAGCATCTGTGCGCGCAGCTCGTCGCGAATCTTGGCAAGATCCAGGTTCTGGAGCAGAGTGCGAATCGCTTCGGCTCCCATTCCGGCGGTGAACGTGTCCCCCACCTTCTCCCGAACCTTGAAGTACTGTTCCTCTGTGAGAAGCTGCATCGGACGCAGCTCTATCGTCTCGCCCTTGTCGAGCTCGATCTGCCTCCCGCGATTCTCGTCGCCGGGATTGATCACAATATACTTCTCATAATACAAGACGCTCTGAAGAGCCTGCCGCGACATGTCAAGCAGGTATCCCATCCGGCTCGGGACGCTCCTGTAGTACCATATATGGCTCACCGGAGACGCAAGCGTGATGTGCCCCATCCTTTCGCGACGGACCTTGGTGTTTGTGACTTCAACTCCGCAGCGATCGCAGATGACTCCCTTGTACCGGATAGACTTGAATTTCCCGCAGTAACATTCCCATTCCTTGGTCGTGCCGAAAATCTTCTCGCAAAAGAGCCCTTCACGCTCAGGGCGGAGGGTGCGGTAATTGATTGTCTCGGGCTTCTTCACCTCTCCGTAGGACCATGCCTTTATCTGCTCAGGAGAAGCCAGTTTTATCATCACACTGTCAAAATCTTGAATTTCCCTCATTATCCCCTCCTTTGCAGATCATTTCCTGCCGGTTATCTCTTCGTCCCGCTCGGTGAGCATCACCTGCCGACCCTTGGAGTCGTACACGCTCATATCGAGGGCAAGTCCACGAATCTCCTGGACCAGAACGTTGAACGCCTCCGGCATTCCTGCGGCACTCGACGGCTCACCCTTCACGATGTTCTCGTATATTTTCACACGTCCGTTCATGTCGTCGGACTTGATGGTCAGCAGCTCCTGCAGCGTGTTTGCGGCGCCGTAGGCCTCAAGTGCCCAAACCTCCATCTCTCCGAGCCTCTGGCCGCCGAACTGGGCTTTTCCTCCCAACGGCTGCTGAGTGACAAGAGAATACGGTCCGGTGGACCTGGCGTGCATCTTGTCGTCAACAAGGTGGTGAAGCTTCAGGTAATATATATAGCCGCAGAACACAGGGTTCACAAACGGCTCACCGGTGCGACCGTCGAACAGACGTATCTTCGCGTTCGCCGGAAGCCCAGCCTCGACGCATTTCTCCTCAATCTGCTCCATAGTTGCGCTCTGGAAGACCGGCGTCGAATACCATTCATCAAGCCGGACCGCCGCCCAGCCCAACTGAGTTTCCATCAGCTGACCGATGTTCATTCGGCTCGGCACTCCCAGCGGGTTGAGGCATACATCGAGCGATGTACCGTCTTCCATGTACGGCATATCCTCAATCGGGAGAATCCTCGATACGACACCCTTGTTTCCGTGACGGCCCGCCATCTTGTCGCCCTGCTTCAGCTTTCGCTTTGTGGCGATGTAAACCTTGATCTGCTCTTCCACTCCGGGGGGCAGTTCCTCGCTGCCGCGACTCTTGGCCTTTGTGATCCTGTTCACCTTAATGACAACGCCTTCGGTTCCGTGAGGGACTTTCAGACTGGTATCGCGGACCTCCTTGGCTTTCTCTCCGAATATCGAGTTGAGCAGCTTGAACTCGGGAGTCGTGTCGCTGTCGCTCTTCGGAGTGACTTTTCCAACAAGGATATGCCCCGGATATACCATCGTGCCGATGTTCACAATGCCTTCCTCGTCCAGGTGACGTGTCTGGTTATCACCCACGTTGGGTATATCACGGGTGATCCTCTCGGGACCCAGCTTCGTTTCACGGATGTCTATCGAGAACTCCTTTATGTGGATCGAGGTATAGATATCCTCTTTCACCACGCGCTCGGAGATGAGAACAGCGTCTTCGTAGTTATAGCCGTTCCATGGAACGAAACCCACAAGCAGGTTGCGCCCGAGAGCGAGATCTCCACGATCCGTGGCGGGTCCGTCGGCAATCACGTCGCCGTCCCCGACAGTGTCCCCGATGCTGACAATCGGCGTCTGAGTGAAACAGGTATCGTTGTTGGTTCGCTGGAACTTGATAAGGCGATAGCTGTCCACACGGGCGATATTGATGTAGTTCGGAGTGACGGCTGTGACAAAACCGGTGGCACGAGCCTTGACCTCGCGGAAATCCGCCGTCTTGTTGTGCTCCGAGACCTGGCGAGTGTCTGTGAGGATGATGTCCTTCTCGTAAACCAGATCCCCCACCTTCAGAGCATTCTCGCGTTTGTAATCCGGCAGACAGACGGGAATCTCCTGACGGACCACCTCATTTTCGGGCGCGACAACCATGAGGCTCTTTGCAACGCTCACAACAACGCCCGAATTCTTAGCCTTGATCTGGCGACCGGTCTTGCTTTTTGCGACGATGTCGCCGGACGCGACAACATCGGCGAATTTTACCTGAGGCTCGGCGCCGTCCAACTCATATACATCCAGCGTGTCAGGCGCGATGATTATCCGGGTTGCCGAGACATAGATTACACGGCCTCCGCGAAGCGCCTTCACAAGAACACCGGAGTCGTATGCCGTCTTGTGCTCCATTCCGGTGCCGACTCTGGGAGACTGCGGGAAAACCAAAGGCACCGCCTGTCTCTGCATGTTCGATCCCATCAGGGCGCGGTTCGCATCGTCGTGCTCAAGAAACGGAATAAGAGACGCCGCCACCGAGACAACCTGCTTGGGTGACACGTCCATGTATTTGATTTCCCCGGCTGTCCGGGTGGTATAGTCTCCCTTATGGCGGACAGGGATGTTCTCCTCGGCAAAGGATCCGTCAGGATTCACGCGTGCGTTTCCGTTTGCGATAAAGAACTTCTCCTCGTCGTATGCATCGAGATATCGCACCTCGCGCGTCACGATTCCGTCCACAACCTTCCGGTAAGGCGTCTCAAGGAAGCCGTACTTGTTGATTTTCGTGTAGTTGGCAAGGGACACGATAAGACCGATGTTCGGTCCTTCCGGGGTCTCGATCGGGCACATCCTGCCATAGTGAGTATAGTGCACGTCGCGGACCTCGAATCCTGCGCGATCCCTGTTAAGTCCGCCGGTTCCGAGAGCCGTGAGCCTCCTCTTATGGGTCAGCTCCGCGAGCGGGTTTATCTGATCCATGAACTGGGAGAACTGGCTGGTTCCGAAGAAATCCTTGATCGCCGCGACAATCGGCTTGTTTGAGATGAGATCCTGCGGCTTGAGAGAGAGCTTCGCGTCATCCTGCGTTGCGTTCATCCTCTCCCGCGCGGTGCGCTCCATCCTGCTGAATGCCGCTTTCAGCTGCTGCTGGAGCAGCTCTCCGAGGCAGCGGACACGTCGGTTGCCAAGGTGGTCGATGTCGTCGGTGGTCTCCTCTCCGATGTAAACCTTTATGAGAAACCGCATCGTCTCCACAATGTCCGCAGGAGTCAGCGTTGTCTCTTCCTCGTTGTATGGATAGCTGTCGTCTCCGGCATGGAACTTCTTGTAAAGCTTGTAGCGGCCCACAGCTCCGAGGTCGTACCTTCTCTTGGAAAAGAACATCTCGTTCAAATCCCGCTCGGCACGCTCCGGGGTGATGAGCTCTCCCGGCTGAAGCACCTTGTATATCTCAGAAAGGACGTCTTCCTTTGTCGGTTCGTCCGAGACTTCCCCGTAGGTATACTTCGCCTCCTCCATATCGAAACAGTTGAAGATCATTTCGCTATGGAGAGAATCCTCCGACTCGAGGTCCGCCACTTCTATGCTGTCGATCCCGAGCTCCAAGAGGCGCTCTATGTCCACCAAAAGAAGCCTGTGCCCCGCCTGGAATTCCTTCTTTTTCAGCTTCTTGCCGCCGTCCTGGATCTCGACGAAAATGTCGCGTGCAGGGAAAGCACCCTCCAGAGCCTTCTTTCCCTCGTCCGTGTTCTCGACTCTCACTGTACGGGTCTTATAGAAGGCATTTATGATCTTCTCCCGAGTGTCAAGCCCTATGGCGCGGAGAAACAGCGTGCCGAGAATTCTCTTCTTGCGGTCGATCTTTGCCGCTATTATCCCGCGCTTCTCGTCAATCTCGAATTCCAGCCACGACCCACGGTACGGAATAATCCTCGACGAATATACGTACTTGTCTTTTTCTGCGGAAGAGGTGCCCTTGTCGTGGTTGAAGATCACCCCAGGAGATCTGTGGATCTGCGAGACGACAACACGCTCAGCGCCGTTGATTATGAACGTGGCGCGGTCAGTCATCAGGGGGATGTCTCCAAGATAAATCTCCTTCTCACGCATCTCGTCCGTGGATGCCAGAGTGAGGCTTATCACTGCCTTCAGGGGGACGCTGTAAGTGTGTCCCTCCTCTTTGCAATCAATTTCACTGTATTTTACTCCGTCGAAATCGAGCGAATACGACTCGTAGTTCAGAGTCATCTCGCCGCCAGGGCCTTCAATCGGGAAAACGGAACGGAAAACCTCCTCCAGTCCGCTTTTCGGATCCAGAGGCTCGCCCGCAAGGAGCTTCTTGCTTTGCAGGAAATTCTCATATGACTCTTTCTGTATGCCGATAAGATCCGGCAGCTCGCAGACTTCGTCGTACTCCGTTCCAAGGTAGATTCTTTTGATAGGCTCTTTGTTTGCCATACACTCTCCTGAAGTAAACGCGCGGTCGTGGGTCAAATTATCAAAACGCAGTTTACGTTATCGGCTTGCGCTATCGAAATTGGTCGCAAAAACCAGACAAAATTTGGAAATACTGTCAAAAATGACAAAACCCTCCCCGGTTGATTGGGGCTTTAGAACTGCCATGCCGCTGCTATCCGCAAAGAGCAGGACAATTCTTTGCCCCTCCAGGGGAGGTTCTATCAGGCGGCTTCCCGGTCTATCCGTTCTGCCGCCAGCCCGGTTACTGCACTTCGACCGTGCAGCCCTCGGCCTCAAGCTTTGCCTTCATGTCAGCAGCATCAGCCTTGGAAACACCTTCCTTGACCTTACCGCCGTTCTCAACAAGCTCCTTGGCTTCCTTCAGTCCAAGCTCAGGCACGCAAGCCCTGACAGCCTTGATTGCGCCAATCTTCTTGGCAGGATCGAAGCTCTTCAGGATCACGTCAAACTCGGTCTTCTCCTCAACCTCTTCGGCAGGAGCAGCACCGGCAGCGGGACCGGCAACAACCGCAGCAGCGGCTGTGACACCGAACTTCTCTTCCATAGCCTTGATCAGCTCGGAAACTTCCATCACGCTCATCGAAGCGATGGCGTCCAAAATCTCGTCTTTCGTAACCATATTGTCTCCTTTCGACTCCTTGACGGAGCCTTTCTTCTCCTGATAGTTGATTACTTTTGAAGACTAACAGGATGCTTTGTTTTTCCGACTAACGAAACCGGACTCCTCTCTGGAGCATCGCAGCATCGAATCGTCCGCAGCGTCAGCCGGCATCATACACAAATCCTCAACCTTCCTGAGGCGCGGCGCTCTCGGCGGGAGAAGAAGCCTCTTCCTTCGACGCATCGGACGCCGACGGCTGAGAAGCATTTCCTGCAGAGCCAGACTCCAGCTTATCCCTATACGCAAGCAGCGTTGCCGCGAGCTTCTGCACAGGGGCTTTCATCGTGGCCATCAACATGCTGATAAGATCCAGCCTGCCAGGCAGCTTACTGAATGCCTCGGTGCCGGCAGCATCGAGATGCATGCCGTCAAGAAGCGCTCCGCGAACGGACATCTTGTTTCCGCTCTCTTTCGCAGCTTCCATCACAATCTTCGCGATCACATTCTGCTCTTCGCCATTCGCAAGGACAATCGCGGTGGGACCGGTCATCTGCTCGTCGAAACCTTCATGACCGAGCTCCTTGAACGCAATCCTGGCATAGTGGTTTTTTACCACTCTGCAGGCAGCATTCTTCTCGCGGAGACGTCTGCGCAGTGAGGTGAGCTCTGCAACTGTAAGGCCTCTGTAGTCAGCAAAAATGAATCCGCTGTACTTTCCGAACTCTTCCTTCAGCTGGGCAACAGCCGCCCTCTTGGTATCGTTTACCCTTGTCTTGTACTCCATTCCGACCCCCCTTACACAATCGACTTGACGTCAACCATCACGCCAGGCCCCATTGTGGACGCGAGCGAAATGCTAAGAACAAAATCACCCTTCGCATCGGACGGACGGCGGCGCATGATCTCGCGAATTGCAAGGTCCGCGTTCTCAAAAATCTTGTCCGCATCCATCGAAACCTTGCCTACTGCAACATGGACAACACCGGTCTTATCGCTGCGGAACTCAGTTCTTCCCTTTTTCAGCTCCTCGAGAGCGCCCTTCAGATCCATCGTAACGGTATGGGTCTTCGGGTTCGGCATGAGACCTCGACGACCAAGCACGGGACCGAGCTTTCCGACATCCTTCATCATGTCGGGAGTTGCCACACAGACATCGAAATCCATCCAGCCGCCGCGAACGCGTTCAATCAGCTCTGCGTCTCCCACATATGTGGCACCTGCCGCGAGAGCCTCCTCAGCCTTGTCACCCTTGGCGAAGACAAGGATCTTCTTCTCCGCCGCGAACTGGTTCGGAAGAACCATGGTGTCTCGCACGCTCTGACTCTTCTTCAGGGAGAGCTTCATATGGAGCTCCACCGTCTCGTCAAACTTGGCATATGCCATGTCCTTCACGAGACTAGAGGCCTCCATCACGGTGTAAACCTTCGAGCTGTCGACTTTTTTTGCCGCTTCAAGATATTTTTTACCGTGCTTCATGCTTCCACCTCCACTCCCATGCTGCGGGCGGTGCCGGCAACAATCCTCATCGCGGCTTCAAGATCGTTCGCGTTGAGATCTGGCAGCTTTGTCTTCGCTATCTCCTCGCACTGCGCCTTTGTCAGGGTGCCAACCTTCTGTGCCTTCGGATTACTGCTGGCGGTCTCAATCTTCAACGCCTTCTTGATAAGCACAGATGCAGGAGGAGTCTTCAGAACAAACGTGAAAGACTTGTCTTGATAAACTGTTATGATAACAGGAATTATTAGACCCGCTTCGAAATTCTTCGTCCTGTCGTTGAACTGCTGGACGAACTGTGGCGCACTCACGCCGTGGGGTCCCAGAGCCGGTCCTACAGGAGGAGCCGGGGTGGCTTTCTGGGCAGGACACTGCAGCTTGATGACTGCTGTCACTTTCTTTGCCATTTTCCTCTCCTTGCGATGAAGAGCCTTGCCTGAGATGGCAGAGAAACAGACTCTTCTCCAGGGCAATCCGATCCCGTCCGCAGGTTGCCGCTCATGCCATGCCCGCCGCATTCCAGGATCCGCATCCAGTCAAAACCTCTTTGAGGCTTTTTGAATACAACCCGGAGAACCGCCGACCACAGCCGTCATCGCGCCCCGAACAGTACGGACAACCCCTCTCGCTGGTAATAACGCCCACCATACCGGCAGGCTCCCACCTTCCCGGGCTTTCTTTTTCCGAGTCCGTCGCATACGCGACAAACCGGAAATTCCGCTCCGGGGAGGAGTTTCCAAGCGGGCTTACAGAAACCCGCGCTTTGTTATTTAATTTTCGTATGTTCCGGAATGAACCCTCGTTCCGGTGCGGAAAACACTGTTGTTTTTAAGTAAAACCAATCCAACAAGCCGCACTTTCCGGGAAAGGATTTCCATTCCGCCACAAAAAGGATCAGACCTTCT
This sequence comes from uncultured Spirochaetaceae bacterium, assembly GCA_946414625.1. Classification (GTDB taxonomy): domain Bacteria; phylum Spirochaetota; class Spirochaetia; order Sphaerochaetales; family Sphaerochaetaceae; genus CAMKAB01. Next base: position 9,067 of record CAMKPI010000023.1, read on the forward strand.
CGACCTGCCCCATTTCAATCTCAACGGGAGTAGCACGTCCGAATATCTCGACGGACACAGTGACTTTCCCTTTTTCGGTGCTGATTTCCTCAATCTTTCCGGCAAAACCAGAGAACGGACCGGCGCCGACCTTCACTGTCTCGCCCAACTCGAACGTCTGTTTCGGACGGAAAACCTTTTCGGCGGAAATCTCGCCTGTTTTTTGAAGGATGTTGTCAACCTCTTCTTTTGACAAAGGATGCGGACGGTCTGAACGTGTCGGGGTCAGAAATCCCGTCACACCGTTGATGACCTGTATCTGGTGCGTGTACTCCTTCCAGGAATCATCCTCCGGCAGGTCAAGCTCCACAAGGATGTAACCCGGAAGAACCTTGTGCCTCGATTCCTTCTTCACGCCTTCGCGCATCTCGACAACAGTCTCGAAAGGTACCTTCACATCCAGGCACACCTTTGCGAAACCAGAACCCTGCTCTTTCGACTGGCTCATAATCTGCCTGATACGGCGCTCTATTTTCTGCTCGTACCCCGAGTACGTATGAACCGCATACCAGCCTCTTGCCATCCAAAACCTCATCCAAGAGCACCGCAAAACACAGTACCCCCGCCATTCACTTCACCCGCGCACCGAGCCGCCACAGAAGCAGACCGCCCGAACCGCAGGGCTTTCCTCTTTAGAAGACAAGATCCACAACCTTGAAGAAAATGAAATCAACCAATCCAAGAAGAATCGCAAAAAAAGCGGTTGTGAGAAGCACAAGCCCGGTGTAGGACACAACCTTGTCCCTGCTGGGCCATGCAACCTTCTTCATCTCAGACTTGCATTCCTTCAGATACTTGAAAAACTTCTTCACCTTGCCGCTCCCGCGCGAAAATCGCGCCTTCATACACTACAGGGGTGGAGGGATTCGAACCCCCAACACCCGGTTTTGGAGACCAGTGCTCTAACCGTTGGAGCTACACCCCTATGATTATCGATTATTTAACCTTTGTTTCCCTATGGAGGGTGTGCTTGCGATCAAACGGGCAGTACTTCATCAACTCCAGCTTTCCGGCAATATTCCTGCGGTTCTTCTCCGTGGTATAGTTCCTTCTCTTGCACTCGGTGCACTGCAGAGCTATCTTCTCAACCGGGCTCTTTTTCTTGTCGGCCATCTCTATCTCCTTGAGGCACATAACATTGCAAGAGCATTCGCTTGCAATGCACGCTTTCCTTCCGTCTAAAAAATTACACCGCGCACCCGACTTGGAGGCATGCGGCTCATGAGCACCGACCTTCGCCGGCGAAAAAGCCTTCGGGCGGATTTGAACCGCTGACCCCCACCTTACCAAGGTGGTGCTCTACCGACTGAGCTACAAAGGCATTTTGCATAATCCGCGGCAGAAAAATGCCATGCAGAGTTACGCAAAGTCTAAATTACAGAAAAAGACGGTTTGTGTCAACCGCCTATGAAAAGAATTTTTGCTTTTTTAGACAACTATATTTTACCCCGGTTATAATTCTTTTCAGCATAAAAATTTTCCAAAAACTTGCGCATTGCCGGCGACCGTCTGCTTTTCTTTTTTATTTTATCACCTGTCAACTTTTAAAATCAATCGAGAAGACGGATTCTTCGGTCCGCAAAAACGCAAACCTATGAATTTTCCGGAATGAAAATTGCCGTTTCGCGGTTTTTTCTTGCCGTTTCGCGGATTTTTCCGGCAAACAAAACTACCGTCCTACGAATTTTCAAACCGCAAAATCTCAGACCTTCGCATTTTCAAACATGCAAAATTGCCGTCCTATGGATTCTCAAACAGCGAAATTTCAGTCCTACACATTTTTAAATAAAAAACACAGGACTGGGGATTCTTGAATTTGATTTTTGAATTTGCGGATTCTCAGCCGCAGGATAAATCGCTGTTCATAATGCGATTATTTTTCTGTATAATTGGCAACAAATCGAGATTTACAGAGATAATTGCGAATACATCGAAATGCAATTGGAAATATTTCCGTATCCATGATGCGGATGAAAATGCTTTCTCTAGCCGAGCAATGTACGGAAACATAAATACTCCGGATCGGGTTCATATGAAACTCCTAAAATAGCGCAGAATACGGTTCATCGCCCTATAGGCAGCTATAAGAGAAGGCCCTGGTAAAGAACAGAGATATAATGGTACGAAATGACAAGGATTGTAAGAGGGAGAAAAATGGATAATATCAGCTGGAAAGATAAAGAAGCGAACACATTGCAGCTGTTTGAAGGCTGGGTTATCAGAACACCTAATCGTCGTGCGGTAGTATTTGAGCCTGGGGTAAGCGCTACCTTCAGAGAGCTGTGGGAAATTTCCGGAAAAATCTACGCACATCTGAAAGCGCGCGGCATAGGCCGAGAAGATGTGGTTATGTACCATCTGCCAAGAGGAATCGAACTGTATGCCTGTATGCTGGGAACCATGCGTGCCGGAGCGGCGTTCACTATGGTTGAAACAGGCACTGATCCCGAACGTACTGCATTTATCCGGAAAGATTCGGGCTGTAAACTGCTTGTGGACGAAGGATGCATCCAGGAGATACTTGAAGCGGACCCTCTGGAAGGATATGAAGAGGTCAACCTGCACAGTCTTCTTTATATTGTCTACACATCGGGGACGACAGGGCATCCTAAAGGGGTACTGCATGAGTATGGCTCATTAGACAATTCCTGGAAAAGCGTTATTTTCAATGGTGAACCGATTTTAAATGATAACGATACCTTTCTGAACACAAGCCCCATACCCTTTGTCGCAACGACTATTAACTTTTCATTTACCTGTGCCTTTGGCACTGCAATCGCCATGATGCCCTATAATCGCAGGAATGACAGAGAAGCCTTTTCGGATTACCTGAAAAAAGCAAATGTGAACTGTGGGTATTTGACGCCAACCCTTTTGCGCAGACATCTGCCTTTTGACCAACCATGGCGTATGTGTGTTCTTGCGTCCGAACCTGTAGACGGACTGTATATCCAGAATATGAGATGCTATAACTGCTACGCCTCCTCGGAATCCGGTTGTTGGATAGCCGGATATGAAATCAAAAAACCAATGACGCCTACACCTGTTGGAATATCGCACAGTGATGTCGTGGTAACCATTGTGGATGATGACGGAAATGAAGTACAGCAGGGCAGCACAGGTGAAATCTGCTTCAAAACTCCCTATGTGCGGGGGTATGTCCATCAGATCGCTGCACCGTTTGAAAAACGAATATTCCATACAAAGGATGCAGGGAAAAAGGACAGCGATGGAAATATAATAGTAGTAGGCAGAATGGATGAAATGTTCAAAGTCAGCGGATATCGTATTGAACCTGCCGAGGTGGAAAAAGCAGTAAAGGCGGTCAGCGGTTTGAAGAATCTGGTGGTAAGAGGTTTTGTATATAAAGATGTATCCTCAATTTCGGTTTTTTACACCGATGAGATCAAATCGGATCCCGTCATGATACATGAAAAGCTTTTGCAGCTCCTTCCCGAGTACATGATTCCGACCAATTACATCCACATGAATGAATTTCCGCTTTTACCGTCAGGAAAAATAGATAAACAGAAGATTCTTCCGCCTGAAGGAAGTTGGGAACAGTTCAAAAATAACCCTGTCCCGGTTCTGCCTCTCACAGACAGCGGTGAGAACTTTGAAATATATGACATAGGGTGCGGCAAAGCAGTCAAACGATTCCGTTCGACTGTTCCATATGACCGGATCCGGAGAGAACAGGTTTCCATGCAAAAAGCATACGAAAGTGGAGTTTCAAAACAAAATGCCTATGCGATAGTCCGCTTTGAATCCGATTATGGCATACTTATGGACAAAGACGGCTCCAAGGCATGAAAAGGCTTCCTCACAGCATTTCCTCTCCGCATTTATGTTAATGATATGCAAAGAATAAATGTCCTATCTCCTGTCTTATCATAACGATCCGAAACGCAAAAAAGCAGCTTCCGCGCGTTCCTCACATCAACGACAACGTCTCGCCCTCACCCCACCGGAAGCTTTTACTTTTCAGTTCCTCTGCGTTTCAGCGCAAGCAGAAAATGCTCCATGGCAGAGGCTTTGCCGGGAGAAAACTCTACATTCATTCCGGGCAAAGAATCATAGCTTAGCGTTTCAAAATCAAAACTTCTTCTTGTATCTGGGCTCATTTCCGCTATGTCATCCTCAATATCAGACATAGTTGCCTTATAAATAAAGACCCTGGAGCCTTCTCTTGTTATGCGCAAAAGATCCCGTCCGATATCTGAAAGCCGCCTGAATGCACGAAAAGTTACAATATCAAAAGTAGTCTGAAGTCCGGAAAGATCCCTTTCCTCCACGCTCACATTTTTCAAAAGTCCGAGAGAAGCTGTAACAGTTCGCAGGAATCCGGCTCTTCGTCCCATACGCTCTACAAGATGCATTTTCCAGAAATCCTTTAAATCAACGCCGCAAGAGACATACTTTGAACCGCTTAAAATTGAATCTAAAAAAATTGCAAGAACCACTCCGGGCAGCCCCGCCCCTGAGCCCAGATCAGCGAGGTGAAGAACACATGTATTGTTTTTTCTGTTTTGAATTTCACCTTTTTCATTACATAAATCAGATAACGCATGCGAAAAGGTTTCTGCCGACAACTTCAGGGCTCCTTCCGAAGGCTCTCTGTCTCCCGACTCAGAAGACGAAAAAGTCTTCCCATAAAGCCCTGCACCTCCGCCAAACATGCCTCTGTTTCCGAAAATCCTCTTAAATATCAGTTTTGCCGGAGCAAGACTATCCAAAATATGACGCGAAACAAGCTCCTCTTCACTGGAAATATTCACAAGTGCATAACTGGGATTGAATCGCAGAACCATGTTGCAATATGCGGCTACACGTTTAAAAAAAGCAGAAAAACCGGACCATAATAGACTCTCACCAGATTCATCCCCCGTCGGTTTTGTATCTGTTCTTAAAGGCTGATTCCGCACTCTTTCGGCTGGAACCGTCTGGGAACTTTCCTCCGCGTCCTGCATGCCTTCATCCAACACCTCATGCGTTCCTAGAGATGAGTTCTGTCTGTCGACTGAGTAATCCCTCACTTCAAATTTTGCGGAAAATTCCTCCCCTGTCGTGAATTCCCTGCTTCCACTCTGAAATTCATCGAAAAAATCCTTCCAGAATACCCGCAAAGAGCTTTCCAACAAATCCAAAGCTCTCTTTTCCATTGCATCAACACCTCATCTCTGCCCTTAATAACTGTCTCCGCCGCATCCGGAACCGCTATTTCTGAAGATAAAGCAGAAGAACTGCAATATCGCTTGGACGAATTCCCGATATGCGCGAGGCCTGACCGACGTTCTCGGGGCGAACCGATACAAGCTTCTCGCGAGACTCGCTGGACAGCCCCTGCACAGCGGAATAATCGAAATCAATCGGAATTGTAACCTTCTCCAAATGCTCCTGACGGCGGACCGCAGAGTCCTGGCGACGAATGTATCCCTCGTATTTAACCTCCAACTCCGCACGGGTGCGTACCGCCTCAGAGAAAGAAGATATCTCTGGAATCTCATCCTTCATTGACTCAATGATCACTTCCGGCATTTTTAAAGCCTGCAACGCGTTTTTCTCCGCATACGACCGGGACGCAAGCAGCTCCTTCAAAACCCCCACCCGACGGGTCTTATCATACAGTCGCTGAAATCTCTCCCCGGAGGCTAAGCCCGCCTTGAAACCGTATTCCGTGAGCCTTTCGTCTGCGTTGTCTGAACGCAGGTTCAGCCTATATTCAGCACGGCTTGTGAACATCCGGTAAGGCTCCTTTGTACCGCGGGTGACCAGGTCGTCGATAAGCACCCCTGTATAAGCCTCGGATCTTCCCAAAACAAGCGGACTCTCCCCGCGCAGCTTCTGCGCAGCGTTGATACCGGCAACTATCCCCTGCGCCGCAGCCTCTTCATAGCCCGATGTGCCGTTTGTTTGTCCTGCGATGAAAAGACCGTCCATCAGGCGGGACTCAAGAGACGTGCGCAACTGGAGCGGATCAATATAATCATACTCCACGGCGTACGCCGGACGCATTACAACCGCATTCTCCAGCCCCGGAACGCTGTGTATGAAATCCTTCTGCACATCCTCGGGCAGAGAGCTCGACAGACCGTTGAGGTACATCTCCTCCGTGCCCAGTCCCTCAGGCTCAACAAATACGTGGTGTCTGTCGCGATCCGGGAAACGCACCACCTTATCTTCGATTGACGGACAATACCTGGGTCCCCTGCCGACGATCTTACCGCCGTAGAGCGGCGAACGGTCCATGTTTCTTCTTATTATCTCGTGGGTCACTTCAGAAGTATACGTGATGTAGCACGAAACCTGCTCACGCCTGGACAGAACGGGATCGTCCTCGTTCATAAAGCTGAAAGGAACGATTATCTCATCTCCCGGCTGTATTTCCATTTTTGAGAAATCCAGCGAGGACGCCTTCACCCGAGCGGGGGTTCCGGTCTTCAGCCTGCCCATCCTGAAACCCTTCTCACGAAGCTTTTCTCCAAGCCCGAACGCGCCGGGCTCTCCGAGCCTGCCCTCCGGAGCGTCGTACTCCCCGATGAAGATTTTGCCGTCCATGAAGGTTCCTGTTGTGAGTACAACAGCCCTCGCGGCAAAACGAATACCGCGGCGAGTCAGAACACCGCATACCCTGCGTCCCGAAACCGCCTCGGAATCTTCAATGTCCAGAATATCCACCACAGTGTCCATGAACACATCAAGACCCTGCTGCCTCTCGACTGTTTCTTTTGCAAGACGTGAATAACTGAACTTGTCCGCCTGAGCTCTGGGAGCCTGAACAGCGGGTCCACGCCGACGGTTCAATATGCGGAACTGAATCATTGTCTGGTCTATAAGACGAGCCATCTCGCCGCCCAGAGCATCCACCTCCCGAACCATGTTTCCTTTGGCAAGCCCCCCGACAGCCGGATTACATGAAAGCCTGCCTATTGTATCTATGCTTTGAGTCACAAGGAGAGTCCGAAAGCCGATCCTAGCAGAAGCCAGGCATGCTTCGATTCCCGCGTG